>NZ_KV815324.1:47409-68538 GCF_001814215.1 Streptococcus sp. HMSC062D07 | reverse complement strand
CGATTTCGTCGTCCCACCTCCGCACAGTTGAGTAATACTCAATGAAAATTAAAGAGCAAACTAGGAAGCTAGCCGCAAGCTGTACTTGAGTACGGTAAGGCGACGCTGACGTGGTTTGAATTTGATTTTCGAAGAGTATAAGGCTGTAAAAGCTGATGAAATCAGCCTAGTAGAACCCACTCAACCACTGCGTCTTGCTCGACAATCCAAAGACAATTGAGAGGCTAGGACTTTTGTCCTAGCCTCTTTTTACTTTGAATTTCTCTTTAAAGAAAAGTGGTCCGGAACAGGATCCTTACCTATTTCAGACCAAGGATGACATCGTAAAATCCGTGCCAATCCCATGAGAACCCCCTTAAATCCATGCTTTTCAATAGCCTGAATCATGTAGTTTGAACAGCTTGGTTCAAATCTACAAGAAGGCGGAAAAGCCGGGGATATAAAGCGTTGGTAAAATCGCACAGGCGCAATTAACATTCTTTTCATTATTTCTTGGTTACAGCCATAGTATGTAGTTGGCTAATTTCCTTTTTATTGAGACGACGGGATTCACCTGGACGGAGACCTGTCAAGTCTAGGTGTCCAAAACGGGTCCGTGACAACTTGTCAACTTGAAGACCTACAGCTTCAAACATTTTTTTAACTTGGTGGTTACGTCCTTCATGGATGGTCAATTGAACAACTGAGCGGTTTTTAACTGGGTCCACTTTGAGAATTTCATAGACAGCTGGCTTGGTTTTCTTGCCATCAATCTCAACTCCTCGAGTCAAGGGGCGAAGGTTTTCTTTGTTGGCAATCCCTTTTACACGCGCAACATAGACCTTGTCAATCTCGTTACGAGGGTGAATCATCTCGTCTGTAAAATCCCCATCATTGGTCAAAATCAGAACACCTGAGGTATCCCAGTCCAAACGTCCTACAGGGTAAATACGTTCTTTCACATGAGGCAAAAGGTCGACAACAGTCTTGCGGTTCTTGTCATCCGTTACACTCGAAATCACTCCACGTGGTTTGTTAAGCAGATAGTAGACCTTTTCTTCATTGTAGATGGGTTGACCTTCAACTTCTACCTTGTCACCAGACTTGATAGTAGTCGCTAGTTCACGCACCACCTGACCGTTAACAGTCACCAAGCCTTGCTTGATCAACTCCTCTGCTTTTCTCCTACTGGCCACTCCTGCGTGGGCAATATACTTATTGATTCTCATCTTCTTCTATCCTTTCACCAAATAATTGGCTTTCTTGTGCTTGAATTTCAAGCTCATCAATCACAGGCAATTCTTCCAAATGGTTAATACCCATGTAATCTAGAAAATAATCCGTCGTTACATAAAGATTAGGGCGACCAAGAACTTCTTTCTTTCCATCTTCTCGTATCAAGTCAAAGGCCTGTAACTTAGCTAAGGCCCCGCTCGAATTTACCCCACGAATAGCATCGATTTCTATACGTGTGATAGGCTGCTTATAAGCAATGATGGACAAGGTTTCAAGCGCAGCCCGAGATAGGCTCTGGTTGATTGGCGCCTTAGAATATTCTTTTAAAACATCAGCAAATTGAGGCTTGGTTACCAATCTGTAGGCACCTCCTGTCTCAATCAGGGCCAAACTAGAATCCTGGTCTTTTTCATACTTTTTGGCTAATTTTTCTAAGCTTTGCTGAATTCCTGTTGGTGGAAGCGATAAGAGTTCTGCCAACTGGCGAGCCCTAATCCCATCTTCACCTGACACAAACAGGAGCGCTTCTATTTTTGCTAAAGTACTCATACTTCCTCTCAATCAAGCCTGACTTTGCTCTACTTGATTTTCCTCATTCTTTTTTATGAGATAAATATCTCCAAAACTCTCTTTTTGAATCAAGAGAATTTCTTGGGTTTTAATCAACTCTAAGGTTGCTAAAAAAAGTGTAATAACCTCTTGCAAATCCTTGGTTTCTTTAAACAAATCCTGTAGGCATAGTTGTTGCCCTTCTACCAAGGCTTCCCGAACAATGACCATCATATCCTCAATCTTATACTCATCTCGTAAAATGGTTGTATGGTTTTTCGAGAATTCTTCCTTTTTCTTGGTCAGTAAGGTTGAAAAGGCTAAGAAAAGATCGATCGTGGTCTTATCATGCACAAGTTCAGCATCTTCGTAAATTAACTCTGTCGGTGCTTTTGAGTAATATTGAGCTCGTTCTTGGTGCTTCACTTCCAACTGCTCTCCCAAAAGTTTAAACTTGCGGTATTCTTCGATTTGAGAAAGAAGGTCCTGTTCAAGGTCATCCTCTAAATCAGACACTTCCGCAACCTTTGGCAAGAGCTTACGACTTTTGATCAGCATCAGTTGGCTAGCCATCACCATATATCCACCTGCTACTTCTAAACGCATGGCTTGTAAGGTTGATATGTAGGCTAGATACTGCTCAATAACTTCTGTAATCGGTACATCATAGATATCCATCTGATACTTTGAAACCAAGTGTAAGAGCAAGTCCAAAGGCCCTTCAAAATCTTTTAATTTAATATCCATTATCTATATTTTTCTAAGGTCATGACTGTTTTTAATCCCAATTTTTTGGCGATGTCATACAAGTCAACCTTCTCTTCAATTTGTCTCAGTATAAACTGTTCTCTCAATCCTTGAGCCGATAAATCTGCAAAACCTTTTTCCTTTAGAAAGGCTTCTAACTGACGAAAGGCCCATTGACGAGAGTATGGCTTCCCAGCTTTTTCAAAGATGTAGGTCTGTCCCATCAAGGGTTCTAACTCTGCAAGTAATTTTGTGGGAAGACTCAAGATTCTTTGTTGAGAGGCTTTATTGATTCTCAACACTTGAAAATCTAGATTCACATCACTTATTTTTATGGCTAGAATTTCACTAGGCAAGAGGCCCAATTCAACTATCAATAAGGCTATTAAACGCCCTTCTGGATAGGTACTTTCTTGCCAGAAAGAACTCAAGTCTAAAAGCTCTGACTTGACTTGTTTTTTCTCAGCCTGTTTCGGCAATTCCAAACGATAAAAGGTGCCAATCTTTCCTTTCTGATATAAAAAGTAAAGAAATTGATTGCAGGCGGAAACTTTACGCTTTTGGGCACTAATTTTAAAATTTGAAAGTTGTGCTTGATAGATTTTTAAACTTGTCTCAGAAATTCGTCCTCCAATAAGATCTAAAAACTGCTCCAAGTCATATTTATAAGACTGTTTAGAATTACTAGATAGATTTTGCTTTTCTTCTAAAAATGTTAAAATCCATTCTCTCATTTGCTTCGAATCTCATATTCCTTACTAAAATCATGCAGAAGGGCATTGACAGCCTTAAGGATTGATTTTCGTGTGATAATTCCTTGGAAAAGACCATCCTTACCAACGACTGGCAGGAAAGACTCATCCACTAGCTTATGTAAAACATCCGTCAGTGTATAATCTGGATTAACCACTGCCACATCCTTCTTTGTCATGTGAACGATATCCATATCTGCTATGACATCCTGACTCAAACCCTGCTCCATTTGGTATGCAAAAATATCTCTAAGCCCTATAGTCCCAACAAATTTTTTCTCAGCAGTCACTACTGGAACTCGTGTATAAGTCATCTGGCTAAGGAGGAGAATTGCATGATCTGCATTGTGAGTATCAATGAGCACAGCCAAATTTTCAGCAGGAGTCAAAAAGGTTTCCTCTTGTTCCAGCAAAAAGAGTTCAAATTCTTTGGCAATCATCGAGCAAACTCCTTGGACAAGCCTGGATAAACATCATGATCACGTGTCAAAAAGTCCACTTTGAAATAGCTGTCATCAATTTCCACACGAGCGTAGAGACATTCTCTGATGGTCCCACGTGGTTGGCTGATAGAACCTGGATTTAGAAAGAGGGTCTTCCCTTCCATCCAAGCATTTGGTACATGCAAGTGACCATAGAGACAGATATCAGCATCTTCCTCTTGAGCCCAGAAATCTAGTTTTTGGAAATTGAAGTTAATGTCAAATAAGTGTCCGTGAGTCTGGATAATCTTGGTAGGACCCAGTTGAGTCACTAAGCGTTCTGGATAATCTGAATAGAAATCCATGTTTCCTCTAACTACCTGAATTCCTTCCCAGAGTGGTGAATCTGGGCGAAGCTCCGAGTCACCATCGTGAAAAATGGCATCAACTTTCCCAAGATAGCGATCACGTATTTCTTCTACAATCAAGCTATCTCCATGGGAGTCGCTCATTACAATGATGGTTTGCTTTGCCATGATGGAAATACCTCCAAAAGTTTCTTAACGGCTAAGGCACGGTGAGATTGACTATTTTTTTCTTCAAGGGTTAATTCAGCTGATGACTTGCCTGTTTCTCCTACTAGGAAAAGAGGATCATAGCCAAAACCATTTTCACCCTTAGGTTCAAAGTTAATGTAGCCTGGCCAATCAGCTTCGACCACCAAGCTTTCCTTACCTGGGCTAGCCACAACCAAAGTGGTGTGGAATTGTGCCGAACGGTCCTTGAGTTCAAAGACCATGGCTAATTCGTGCAAGAGTTTGGCATTGTTTTCTTGATCACTTGCCCCTACTCCTGCGAAACGAGCTGACCAGACCCCTGGCAATCCGCCAAGAACATCTACTTTAAGACCAGAATCATCCGCCAGAACCATCTTACCTGTCAATTTGGAAATGGTTTCAGCCTTAAGGCGAGCATTTTCTTCAAAGGTCATACCAGTTTCAGCAACTTCAGGCAGATCTGGGTAATCATTGAGATTCTCCACATCATATCCAAGTTTGTCAAAGATAGCACGAAATTCCTTGGTCTTCCCTTCATTACGAGTCGCTATCAACAAGGTTTCTCTGACTTTGCTAGTTTCAAAGAAGGCTTCGACATCTACTCCTTCTTTAGGTAATTCCACATGCAAGAGTTGTCCATTTTCAACTAAGAGCAAGGCACCTTGGCGTTGAATGACTTCCAAGTTTCGACCGGCTTCTGCATTTAAAATCTCAACGATAAAAGATAGCAAGCGGAAGTTGGAAGACCGGCGCATTACCGTAATCGTGATTGGAAAACCATTTTCCTCATCACGGAAAATGCGAGCCAAATCCATAAAATCGAGATCAAGAGGATCTTTTATGAGGCTATAGATTCCACCGTAGACGTCCCAGACACCTACATACCAGTCCTGGTCATCCTTGTATTCATAAATTTTGTTTGTCATAATGTTACATGCTCCACATGAATCTCTTTTTCTAGCCATTCCGCTCCAATCTGAGCAAAACTATGGCTATTTGCAGTCGTATAAAAACGGTGTTGTAGAGGCCCTGCATCGCGGCCACGATTAATCTCGAAATAATTGAGTAAGACAGAAATATCCCGTACACACTCTGCTCCACTATCAATCAGTTTCACTTCCGGTCCCATCACATTTTGGATAATGGGGCTGAGGAGCGGGTAGTGGGTACAACCCAAAATCAAACTGTCTACCTTGCCCACTAATGGACGCAAGGTTTCATAAACTACTTTCTTGGTCACACTGGTTGAAAGGGCACCAGACTCAACCAAGGGAGCAAACTTAGGGCAGGCCAAACTTTCAACTTGCAAATCCGGATCTAGATCATGGATTTTTTGACGATAGATGTCTGATTGTACTGTCATCGGTGTTCCAATCACACCAATTTTCCCACCTTGGCTAGATTTGATAGCCGCTGAAGCCCCAGGCAAGATGACACCCAGCACAGGAATATCCAACTTGGACTTGATTTCTTCCCAAACAACTGCTGTTGCAGTATTACAAGCGATGACAATCATCTTGACATCCTTAGTCAAAAGAAAGTTGACCAACTGCCAAGTATATTCACGAATTTGCTCAGCAGGACGAGGCCCGTAAGGTGCCCGTGCCGAATCTCCAATATAGACGATTTCTTCATGAGGAAGCTGGCGCATGAGCTCACGTACAACGGTCAAGCCTCCAACGCCCGAATCCAAAAAACCAATTGGTCGATTATCCATACAGTCTTCTTTCTAGTCTTATTTTTCTGATTGATAGTTCATTATCATTATATTTCTTACAGAAATTTTTGACAGTCTGTGAAGTCCCAACTGTCTCTCTCTTAATCATAATCAAATATCAATAGAATGCAAGGAAAAAGTCTTCGCTCTAAATATCAGTTGAACATAGTGAGAAGTCTGGAATTTTCATCCCAGACTTTTCCTATTTATTTCTTTTTATTGTTAGCAAGGGCTGCTTTTTGTTGGCGAATGATTTGGTGGTAAACTTGTTGTACCTTAGCTTCGCTTGGTTTTTGACCATTTGCACTCAAAAGAGTACGAACTGCTTCTGCATTCAAACGTGGGTTATCCGCAAATTCTTTTTCGATTTGCTTACGTACCAAGTACATTCCTCCAAGTGCTCCACCTAGAAAAGCTAAAACAATCAATACAATTGCTAAAATAAGGTCCATAATATTTCTCCTGTTTCTTTTTGAATCTTGAATCTTCTATATTATACCATAAAGTCCCACTCCTGACTAGTTTGATTTACGCTTACATAAATGGTAGGTGATTGCTCAGATTTTTTCAGCTCTCATCTTTTTTATTTTAATAGAATTAAAAAAGAACTAAAATTTGGTAAAATAAGACCGTTTTTCCTAAAAAGCCTTGCATTGGATCGATTTATTTGCTATATTAAGATTATACAAAACAAAGGAAACATCTTTCTGCAAGGCTTATTTTTTTACCAGAAAATGTATGCGCTTACAGAATTGAGAAAGGAGTTTTTATGGAGAAAAGCTATTGGGAAAAATCCTGTAAGTATAGCATCCGAAAATTGACCATTGGTACTGCTTCTGTTTTACTGGGAGCTGTTTTTCTTGCAACACAGAATGTCGCTGCGGATAGCCTTGAAGTGAAAGAAAAGCCTGCAAGTGTCAGCGCAACTACGGTTCAAGTAGATACGAAAGTAGAGGAACCAACTCAAGAAAACAAGGAAAAGCAACCAAGCACAGAAAATCAAGCTTCCACTGAATTAGCTAGTAAAGAGATGAAGGTAGAAAAAGAAGCACCTCAGACTAACAGTCAATCAGAGGCTAACGCTGTAGCTGAACCTTCTGAAAATAAGGAGAGTGAAAAGCCAGAACTTCCTATGACTAAGCAAGAAAACTATCAACTTCATTATGACCAACCTACTGCTCCTTCTTATGACGGTTGGGAAAAACAAGCCCTTCCAGTCGGAAATGGAGAAATGGGTGCAAAAGTTTTTGGTCTCATCGGTGAAGAAAGAATCCAATACAACGAAAAAACTCTTTGGTCTGGAGGTCCAAAACCGGATAGCACCGACTACAACGGAGGAAACTATCAGGACCGCTATAAGGTCTTAGCAGAAATTCGTAAAGCATTGGAAGAAGGAAACCGCCAAAAAGCCAAACAATTAGCTGAGCGTAACCTCGTAGGACCAAACAATGCTCAGTATGGTCGTTACTTATCTTTTGGTGATATCTTTATGGTCTTTAACAACCAAAAGAAAGGCTTGGAGAATGTTACCGACTACCATCGTGGCTTAGATATTTCTGAGGCTATCTCGACTACTTCTTATACCCAGGACGGGACAAACTTTAAACGCGAAACCTTCTCTAGCTATCCTGACGATGTTACTGTGACCCACTTGAGTAAAAAAGGGGATAAGACCCTTGATTTTACACTCTGGAATAGTCTGACAGAAGATTTACTTGCGAATGGCGATTACTCTTGGGAATATTCGAATTATAAACAAGGGGTAGTTACGACTGATTCTAATGGTATTTTGCTCAAAGGAACTGTCAAAGACAATGGTCTAAAATTTGCTTCCTATCTCGGAATCAAGACAGACGGACAAGTCACTGCACAAGATGGCTATTTGACTGTCACCGGAGCCAGCTATGCGACCCTTTTACTCAGTGCCAAGACCAACTTTGCTCAAAATCCAAAAACCAATTATCGCAAAGATATTGACCTAGAAAAAACTGTTAAGTCTATCGTAGAAGCTGCCAAAGCAAAAGATTATGAAACCCTAAAAAATAACCACATCAAGGATTATCAAAGTCTCTTCAATCGTGTTCAACTAAATCTTGGTGGCAACAAGTCTAACCAAACTACAAAAGAAGCTCTGCATACCTACAACCCAGAAAAAGGGCAAAAACTAGAAGAGCTCTTCTTCCAATACGGACGTTATCTACTCATTAGTTCTTCTCGTGACCGGACAGATGCCCTTCCTGCCAACTTGCAAGGAGTCTGGAATGCTGTAGACAATCCACCTTGGAACTCAGATTACCACCTCAATGTCAACCTTCAGATGAACTACTGGCCTGCCTACATGAACAATCTTGCAGAAACGGCTAAGCCAATGGTCAATTATATTGATGACATGCGCTACTATGGTCGTATCGCTGCTAAAGAATATGCAGGTATCGAATCCAAAGAAGGCCAAGAAAACGGTTGGTTGGTTCATACTCAGGCAACACCATTTGGCTGGACAACTCCAGGTTGGAATTATTACTGGGGTTGGTCTCCTGCTGCCAATGCTTGGATGATGCAGAACGTCTATGACTACTACAAATTCACCAAGGATGAAACCTATCTCAAAGAAAAGATTTATCCAATGCTCAAGGAAACAGCCAAGTTCTGGAATTCCTTCTTGCACTACGACAAATCTAGTGACCGTTGGGTTTCTTCTCCATCATACTCACCAGAGCATGGAACTATCACGATTGGGAACACCTTTGACCAATCTCTAGTTTGGCAACTCTTCCATGACTATATGGAAGCAGCTAATCATCTCAATGTCGACCAAGACTTGGTAACCGAAGTAAAGGCTAAATTTGACAAGCTCAAACCACTTCATATCAACCAAGATGGCCGAATCAAGGAATGGTACGAAGAAGACAGTCCTCAATTCACTAATGAAGGAATTGAAAACTATCACCGTCACGTTTCCCATCTAGTTGGGCTCTTCCCAGGAACTCTATTTAGCAAGGATCATCCGGAATACCTGGAGGCTGCACGCGCAACCTTAAACCATCGTGGAGATGGGGGGACTGGTTGGTCCAAGGCCAATAAAATCAACCTCTGGGCTCGTCTCCTAGATGGAAATCGTGCCCATCGTTTGTTGGCTGAACAGCTTAAATCTTCAACTCTAGAAAACCTCTGGGATACACACGCGCCTTTCCAAATCGATGGGAACTTTGGTGCCACTAGCGGGATGGCAGAAATGCTCCTTCAATCTCACACAGGCTACATTGCTCCATTACCAGCTCTTCCGGATGCCTGGAAAGATGGGCAAATTTCAGGTCTAGTCGCTCGTGGCAACTTCGAAGTCAGCATGAAATGGAAAGAAAAAAATCTTGAGTCATTAGCTTTCCTTTCCCATGCTGGGGGAGATTTAGTGGTCGATTATCCAGACATCGAATCGAGTATTGTCAAGATTAATGGCAAGGAAGTTCAAGCTAGTCGCCTCAAAGATAACCGTATCCAGCTTGCTACTCAAAAGGGAGATGTCATTACCTTTGAGAACTTTCCTGTGCCTATACCGTCTGAATTTGATTAGACTAAATCTAATCTATATCATAGACTCTCTACGAATCTATTATTTGCATCAGCTTTTTAAAACTTCGCCTTAATCTTATTGCTATAAACAAAAAAGATGGAATATCTTCCATCTTTTTTGTGATAATAAAGTTATATATGAGTATATATATGTACGTACTTCCAATTTCTAGTCTCTAAAATAAACTAAAAAGCCAGTTATAAATCCAGTTAAAAATCGAATATAACAAATTCAAAAGGAATTCATAAAAAAATAAACAAATGTGATACCAAATAAATTCTACAATCGTAATCAGTGGCTTGACTAGGATATAAAATAAAATATCCCAAATAAATTTCATTTTTTATCTTCCTTTCTAGGAAGTCCCGCAATCCAAGGCAGAGCAGATAACATTTTATAAGCCGCAAGAAATTTAGCAACCTCTAGGGCTTTTGGCTCAGATTCCTTCTTCTCAGTCAGTACTCCCATTCCTCTTACCCAGAGGCATGTTCCAATAATTCTAGCCATTCCTGTAAAAAAATTTGGTTGGTTGTCCATATGATTCTCCCGTAGTTCATATCATTTCTAACAGATTAGTTCTTATTGTATTCAGTATATCAAATTTATATAGTTTATCAAGTTTTTATCTGCAAAATAAAAAAGTTTCATAACCTTTCTAGAATAATACTAGGAAGATTATAAAACTTTTCATTAGTTCATATCTTTTTTATAGCGTTCCAATTCTGCTTGGTTAGCCCAAACATAATGTCCTGGACGAATTTCAACCATAGACGGTTTATCAGTTTCGTAGTCGTGTTGGTCTGGATCATAGACTTTCAAAACTTTCTTACGTTCCAAGATTGGATCTGGAATCGGTACAGCTGATAAAAGTGCTTGTGTATATGGATGAACTGGATTGTTAAACAATTCTTCAGTTTCAGCCACTTCAACAATGACACCCTTATAAATTACCGCGATACGATCAGAGATAAAACGAACTACTGACAAATCGTGGGCGATAAAGAGATAGGTCAAGCCCAATTCTTTTTGGAATTTCTTGAGCAAGTTCAAAACTTGGGCACGAACAGAAACGTCCAAGGCTGAAATTGGCTCATCCGCGATAACGAAATCAGGTTCCATAACCAAAGCGCGGGCAATCCCGATACGTTGACGTTGTCCACCTGAAAACTCATGAGGATAACGCGTCAAATGCTCAGACAAAAGTCCAACTTCACTGATAATCTTTTTAACTTTTTCTTGTCTTTCTTCCTCATCCTTAAATAGGTGATAGTTATAAAGACCTTCAGAAATAATATAGTCAACTGTTGCACGTTCATTCAAACTAGCAGCAGGGTCTTGGAAAATCATTTGGATTCGGCGGACTAATTCTGACGCTTGAGTACGTGATTTTTTACCATTAATTTTTTGACCATCAAAGATGATATCACCTTTGCTGGTATTATTCAAACCGATAATTGCACGACCAATTGTTGTTTTACCACTACCTGATTCTCCAACAAGTGAGAATGTTTCACCTTTGTTGATAAAGAAGTTAGCATTTTTAACAGCTACAAACTTTTTACTTCCTTCACCGAAGGAAATCTCTAAGTCTTTAATTTCTACTAATTTTTCAGACATTTCCTTCCTCCTAGTTTTCCAGATGAACAAGACCCATTCTCTCACGAATCTTGTCATGTAAATTTGCAATTACTGCTGGTTTTGCAACTTTTGGTGCTTGCTCATGAAGTAACCATGTTTTAGCCCAATGAGTATCTGAAACAGCAAATTGGGGTGCTTTTTCTTCGAAATCAATTTTCATTGCGTAATCTGAACGAAGAGCAAAAGCATCTCCCTTCAATTCTGTATAAAGTGATGGAGGTGTTCCCGGAATTGAATACAATTCCCCTTTATCGTCAGCCAACTGTGGCAAACTTGATAAGAGGCTCCATGTGTATGGGTGACGTGGATCGTAGAAGATTTCCTCAACTGTACCATACTCAACGATTTCACCAGCATACATAACCGCAACTTTGTCAGCAATACTTGCTACCACACCAAGGTCGTGTGTGATAAAGATTGTTGTAAAGTGGTATTCATTTTGTAGAGACTTCAACAAGTCAATAATCTGAGCCTGAATCGTCACATCAAGGGCAGTTGTTGGCTCATCACAGATAAGAACATCTGGACGACACGCAAGAGCAATAGCGATAACGATACGTTGACGCATCCCTCCAGAATATTGGAATGGATACTCCTCAAAACGCTTTTCAGCATCAGGAATACCAACCTTATTCATGTAGTCGATAGCCATTTCTTTTGCTTCTTTTGCTGTTTTACCTTGGTGTTTAATGATAACTTCAGTAATTTGGCTTCCGATTGTTTTGATTGGGTCCAAACTAGTCATAGGATCTTGGAAGATAGTTGCAATCTTGGCCCCACGAATTTGTTCCCAATCTTTGTGAGACGAAAGTGCTGTTAGGTCTTGTCCACGGTAATCGATGCTCCCCTGAGCAATACGCCCGTTTTCTTCTAACATTCCTGTAAAAGTTTTTGTCAAAACTGATTTACCCGAACCAGATTCTCCAACCAAGGCAAGAACTTCTCCTTCAATCAACTCAAGAGAAACTCCGCGGATAGCGGTCAAAACTTTGTCACGAACATCAAATTCCACGACAATATCTTGAGCAGATAAAATTACATTTTTATTATTTGTCATTTCTACTCCTATCTGTGTGTACGTGGATCACTAGCATCGGCTAAATTTTGTCCAACAATGAAAAGTGATAAGGAAACCAAAACCAAAGTTGTCAATGGAATCCAGAAGAGGTAGGCATTTGTAGTTACGTTCTGAGAATAATCTGAGATCAAACGTCCCAAACTTGGAACTGTAATCGGCAATCCGAGTCCAAAGAATGAAAGGAAAGCTTCATATGAGATAAAGGCTGGAAGCATTTGCGTCAAAGTCGTTACGATAACAGATACCAACTGAGGCATAATATTTTTTACTATAATTTTATATGTCGGTGTCCCCAGTGTCTGAGAAGCAAGGTTATATTCCAAATCACGATAACGCATGATTTGAATACGGATAGAATAAGCAATACCAATCCATGTAGTTACACTCATGGCGAAAATCAAGTTCCAGAAACCTGCACCGATAGAGTAAGTCAAAACGATAACGATCAATAACGATGGAATATTGTTGATAACGTTGTAGACTTCCATCATGATACGGTCTACTGATTTTGAAATACCCCAAATTCCACCTACAATCACACCGATAACAAGGTTTATAAAGGTCGCAATTACAGAAATCAAGATAGAGTTACGAGCTCCAAACCAGACACCATCAAAGAGAGATTTCCCGTTACTATCTGTACCAAACCAATGTTCACCATTCGGTTTGATATAGCGAGCACTAAAATCATTTACCTTACTTACATCGTTAAAGTCAAAATCTGAGAACATTGGATAGATGAAACTCATCAAAACGATGGCAATCAAGATACCGAGCATGATGACTGTTGATTTTTTCTTCAAAAACTGTCTAAAGACAGAACCCCAGTATGAATAGGCAGGAGTATCAATTGCTTCAGAGGCATAATCATCACGTTTTACAAATTGAAATTTATCATTACTAATTGTAGACATTATTTGCCTCCTTTCTCTGTCAATTTAATACGTGGGTCAATCATAGTCATCCAAATATCCCCTACAAATAATGAGAAGATAGAGATACATGTAAAGATAAAGACAAGACCAACAACCATATTGTTGTTTGATGCTTTTACAGAGTCAATCAGCATTTTACCCATACCAGGGAAAGCGAAGACTGTTTCTGTAAGAGTTGCTCCACCGATAACACCAATAATAGAACCTGGAATACCTGAAACGAGCGGTACCATAGCGTTCTTAAAGATGTGTTTATTTGAAATTTCTTTCTCAGATAGACCTTTTGCACGTGCAAAACGAACAAAGTCTTGAGATTGTAAGTCAATCATGTAACGACGAATCCAAATTGCCATACCAGGTGCACCCAACAAGCCCAAAATCACTGCAGGAAGGACATAAGAACGCCAATCTCCAGCACCCAAAATTGGGAATGAATCAGGGAACCCGATAGATGAACCAATCAAACGAATGATATAAACCAAGGCAATGGTTGGAAGAGCAAGCAAGAAAGTCAAGGTTCCTGTTGAGAAACTATCAATCCAAGTATTCTTGAATCGAGCCATTGCAGAACCAAGCGGAATCGCAATCGCATATGAAATCGCAAGACCAATTAAACCTGTGATAGCAGAACTTGCAATCATTGAAGGATATTGATAATTACTTTCAGTAGCTGTATAAGGATCATCCTTACCATAGTTTGCTACTTCACGTGCATCTGCCTGACTTGGAGATTTGTAGGTTCTTGAGTAAATATTGACTGATGATGTTTTCTTACCTGTTGGGAATTGAACTTCTGAAGTCTTCGTTTGTCCTTGACCTTGTGTGATAACTTGAAGAACAGGAGTATTGGCATAAGTTGGGTAAGAATCTCCTAAGTTCAAGTTGACAAAGTTTTGGTGAACAAATGGGAATTGACTGTTGAAGTACAAGAGGTATTTATGTTTAGTCCCTGAACCTACTAGAGACCATCCAATAGCTGGATCGTTTTCAAAACGCAAATAACGCTCTAAATTAGGATTTTCCGGGTCTTGAATCTTGTTTGTATGGTCAATTTCAAGCAAGTTTGCATAGAACTTGAACACACGCTCGAAAATAGGGATTTCACGAGTAGCATAGAATTGTCCGCTCTCTGTGAATTCACCCAAAGTCCAACCGTTACCAAGTTGTTGGATATATTTTTCGTAGATAGCTTTATTTGTATCGTTTGCATCAACGGTTACAGAAGGGTCAATGCTACTAGCTTTTTCCTGCAACTCTTTCGTATCGTAATACTCGATATAACCCATACGCTCATAAACGGTATTTTCATAATTATCACGTTTATCAGCTGTTGTTGCAATTTTATTGTAGTTAGTATCTTGTTTGAAGATCAACTTCCGTGGAACCATCGTATAGATGATTGTGTAAATCAAGGTCGTTACTAAAAAGATAGAAACTAACGACCGCAAGATACGCATAAAAACATATTTTTTCATATTATTTCCTTTAAAATCCCAAAAGAACCTTCTCCTTTTGGAGAGAAAGTTCTGATGAGCATTATTTATTTCACGTGGCTCGCTAATTCTTTTTGAGCTTTTTCGTTTGATTCAGCTTTTTCTTTGAGCCATTTTTCACGAGCTTTTTTGTATTCTTCTTTTGTAATAGGTTTTTCACCAACTTCAGTGTACTTCAAGTAACCTGAGGTTTCTCCTTTAAGACCCGCAACTGAGTAAGAAGAAGTAAATGGAATAACTTTAGATACAAATGATACAGCGGTTTCTTTTGGACCTGCCATTACAGGAATTGTCAAACCGTTGTCTGTTAACCAAGCTTGTGCAAGGGCATATTTTTCATAACGTTTTTGAACGTCTTGATTTTCTTTGTTTGCTTCATCAAGTAATTTTTCATAGTCAGACAAACCAAGTTTTTGGATAACTGATGCATCAGTATCTTTATCGATACCCATAATCAAACGAGTATTACCACCTTTAATCGTGAACTGGTCTAAGAATGTTGATGGATCCTGATAATCTGGATTCCATCCAGTCAAGGTATGAATATCCCAGTCTTGTTCTTTGGCTGTTGGAGCACTAAATGAAAGTGGTAATGCTTCTGCTTGGGTCATTTGTTGAAGATCAATGACAACATTGTCAGATCCAAGTACGTTTTCAATAGACTGTTTAAGCGATTGAACACGGTTTACAACAGCTGTAGATTCTTGGATTGTTAGAGCATCCAAATGGATTGGGAATTCTACTCCTTCTGCTTTCAAACTTTCTTTTGCTTTAGCAAAGGCAGCCTTAGCTTTTTCTTCGTTGTAGAGACCGTTTTGTGAATCAGCAAGCGATACGTTTGACCATGTGCTTGAGTTTGTCTTCGCAAGACTTTCTTCTACAAGTTTACCAAATTGTTTGTCCCCAACTTGAAGATCATATGGCGAGAAAGTATTACGGATTCCAACCGCAGCTCCCTCTGTACCATTTGTCTGAGCCGAGTATGAATTACGGTCTACCGCAAAGTTAAGAGCTTGACGGAATTCCTTGTTTAGCAAAGCTTTTCTTGTAGATTCTTTTTGGCTATCTGTTGTTTTTGAAGTATGGTTATAAGTTGTACGACCATAGTTCACACTTACAGTAGCGATAGCTGATCCTGGTTCATTAAAGAAGATATTATCTTTGAACTCAGACGCATATTTTTCGTATGTTGAGCTAGTAGGATAAATACGAGCTTTACTGTATTGTCCTTCTGAGAATCCTTTGGCAACAACATCTTGGTCTTTACCATCCCAGTAAGTAAATTTGATGTTTTGAATTTTAACAGCATCTTTATCCCAATAAGCGTCGTTCTTAGCCATTTCAATTGATGATTTAGCTGTGATTGATTTCAAAACAAATGGTCCATTGTACAAAATAGAAGATGGATCTGTAGGTGCACCAAAGCTTTCCCCTTTTGATTTAAGGAAATCTTCGTTAATTGGCATCATCACGCCGTTTGTTGTTTTGTCATTCCAGAAAGTTTCTGGTTGGTTCAATGTATATTCAAGAGTGTTGTCGTCAACTGCTTTTACACCAACCGTTGAAAAGTCGTTTGTTTCACCATTAATGTAAGCGTTTAGTCCTTTAATTGATGAACTAATAACTGACAAACCTTTTGATTTGCCTTCTACCGCGTGTTTCAAACCTGTCACAAAGTCTTGGGCTTTAACTGGAGCATATTCTTCTCCTTCAGCAGTAACCCACTTAGCATCCTTACGGATCTTATAAGTGTAAGTCAAACCATCTTGTGAAACTGTCCATGATTCAGCAATCGATGGTACAAGGTTTCCATATTTATCATTAGCAAGCAAACCATCTACCGCATTTGTAGTAACAAAAGAAGTAGAGTCAACGTTGTTAACAACATAATCCAATGTTTCAGGATCAACTGAATAAACGTATTTATAATCTGATGCTAATTTTGTGTTGCTTGAACCTGCATTTGAATTTGAACATGCAGCAAGTACTCCGACAGCAAGCAAGGATACTCCCGCTACCGCAAGAATCCGACTTTTTTTCATTTTTTAAACTCCTCGTTTTAAATAGTGGATATTGAAGATTATACCACAGTTTTCGTAAAAAGTAAACGAATTTTCAGAATATTTTGTCGCATGTTTTTTTAAACATTTGAATCTTATGTTTTCAGAAAAGAAAACTATTGACGAGAAACAATTTTCAAGGTATAATAATAAAAGTTAAGGCGGTATAGCCAAGTGGTAAGGCACGGCTCTGCAAAAGCTTGATCGTCGGTTCAAATCCGTCTACCGCCTCTATATAAACGAAGACTCCTAACGGAGTCTTTTCTTTTTTGCACTTAAAAAGCTTTATCAGTTTTCTCTGATAAAGCTTTTGTTTTATTCAGTTTCTTCTTCTGATTCAAGTTCTTGGATTTGAACCTTAAGCTTGGTTACACGACCATTTTTTACCTTGTCATTTGTCAAGGTGATATGCTTGTTGCCACTATCTAACTCATAACTGAGTTTTTCTGATGTTGGAATAGTTCCCACACCTGTCAAATAATAACCAGCAATGGTATCTACATTGTCACTTTCAAGCTCGACATCAAAATAATCATTGAAATCGTTCAAATTCATTGTCCCTTGGACAATATGAGTGTCCTCGCCGATAGTATGAACATAGACTTCAGCACGGTCAGTTTCATCATCAATCTCACCAACAATCTCTTCAAGGAGATCCTCAAGTGTTACCAAACCAGCCATTCCTCCGTATTCATCAAGAAGAATAGCCATCTGTCTTTGTGAATTTCTCAGTTCTTTTAACAAATCGTCCACAAAAATGGTTTCAGGTACAAATAGAGGTTCCTGTAATATCTTTCTCAATACAATATTATCAAAACCATCGGTAAACCCTGCTTTTAGCAGATTCTTTGTATGAATCAAACCAATGACATTGTCCTTATCGCCGTCATAAACAGGAATTCGAGAAAAGTTTTGTTTTAAGATACTTTCGATAATAGTCTGAGTGTCATCTTGGATATCTACCATAAAGGCATCTGTTCGAGGAACCATGACTTCACGCGCCATAAGCTCATCCAGTGAGAAAATCCCCTGCAACATCTCGATTTCATCAGCATCCAAAGTTTCTTCGCTTTTAGTCAGCATGTACTCAATCTCATCACGAGTCATTTTTTCGTCTGCATCGTCAAATGTCATCGGCGTCAAACGGCTCAAAAGGTTGGTTGATGCAGATAGCAACCAAACAAAGGGACTCACAATCTTACCGATAGCAATAATAAATGGCACAGTTCGGATTGCCAAGGCATCCTTAAGATTTAGAGCAATGCGTTTAGGATAAAGTTCACCAAAAACGATAGAGATATAGGTCAAGAAAGCAAGTGACAGGAAGCTTGCGATTGCGTGCGCAGTCTCGCTATTTCCCATCCATGAGGCAATCAATTCGCCAAGAGAGTCTGCTAGTTTAGCCCCTGACAAGATTGTAATTAAAGTAATACCAACTTGAATGGTTGATAAAAAGTGATTGGGGTTTTCAAGTACCTTTAGCAAACGGATATAGCGTTTATCCCCCTCTTCAGCCTTTTGTTCAACACGTGAGCGACTAAGAGAAACCATAGCCATCTCTGTAGCAGAGAAAAAAGCATTTAAAAAGGTCAAAACAACTAATAATACAAATTGCAGTAACAAATCCTGACTGCTCGGGTCTTCCATTTTCCTTCTCCTAAAAAGTATAATTGTGACTATTATACCATATTTTTCAACTTCTACACATTAAATTGTGATTTCTATAGTAAATCCCCTACCGAAACAATAAGGGACCGACTATCTATTAGTTCTTTGTAACAGTTACTTTTCCTGTTCGGTAATCTAACTGAATTCCCTTTTGAACGTTAGGAACTACGACGTTAAACTCCAATTCACCATCAGATGATTTGGCTTCAATCTGAGATGCAGAAGGAACCAAATCTTCTTCTGTAGCGTAGAGCAATGTGACACGGTAACGCACGCGCTTATTTTGATCCAAAGCCTTTCGAACTAAACTTTCATAGTAGTTTTGTCCAGTCGAATCTTCTGCGCGTGCTTGGTTGGCCCAGGCTGTTTGTACAGCGATATTTTTGGGATTGCTAGTAGATGCATCAAAACCATCTAAACCACCAATCAAGGCATAGCCTAATAAATGTCCTCTATCTACAGCGTGATTATAAGTCCCTTTTAGGTTTTTGACTTGATGCCATCCTGCTGGGGTCCAAGAAGTTGAACCATTACCGGTTTCTTCACGGTCTTTGTACTGTCTTGTTGCTTTTGACATAAGGGCATTAGCCACAGTTGGAACCGTCTCCCCACCTACAGTTTTTGTCTTGTTATCAGCATAGGGTTTACTTGAAACCTTTGCATCTAAGTTCGTTTTGTTTCCATTTACGATAAAGGCACCTGCTCCATTCCACTCAAGAGTACCCTTTATTTGTTTTTTTACCGAATCAGTCAGTACACTCTCGGCCAATTCTTGACTTGGAGTATCAAGCGACCCTGACTTCTGTTGTACCTGTGTTCGTGGTGTGGCATTCGAAGCCTGCATTTCTTTTATGTAGTAACTTCCTGCCGACAAAAGTAGGAAAATCAGAAGACCTATGAGGGCCTGCCTTGTTTTTTTGTTCATACTTTCTCCTTCATTTCACTTCCTAGAAAAAGACTGGTCTCCCAGCCTATTTTCCTGTAAATTTCGCAATTAACTCATGCCATTTTTCTGGAGCTAAAATCGCCCATGGATCTTGCCCCTTGCCTAAGATACCGTAGCCAATCATCAAGCCAATTCCAAGTGCTAAGAGACCTAAAAGTAAAACAATGATGACTAAAAGAAATCGACGCAGCACATAAGCTACTTCTTTATTCATCTTCATCTTCATCAGCTTCCACACTTACCCGTTCAATATTAGCTCCTAACTGAGCTAACTTTTCATGAAAACGATAATAACCTCTATCCAAATGGACAAGTTTTCCAACAACAGTCTCACCCTCGGCCACTAAGCCTGTCAATATCAAGGCTGCACTTGCACGAAGGTCCGTAGACAGCACTTCTGCCCCTTGGAGAGGTTGCCCGCCAACAATACGAGCAGTGTCACGGATAATCTCAGAATGCAAGCCCATGCGACGCATTTCCTCTAGATGTTGGAAACGATTCTCAAAAACTGTCTCAACCATAGTTGATTCTCCTTGAGCAACCGTCATAAGAGCAGTAAACTGCGCCTGCATGTCCGTAGGAAACCCTGGATGTGGTAGGGTCTTGACATGAACTGCTTTTAGTTTGTCCCGTTGAGAACGGATGCGGATACCTTCATCCTCATCGATGACTTCAACACCCATTTCTTGTAATTTCGCCAACAAGGGACGGTTGTGTTCCCAGATAGCATCTTGAATCAGGACATCTCCACCTGTCATTGCAGCAGCAACCATGAATGTCCCTGCTTCGATGCGGTCTTGAACAACGTTATGGGTTGCACCATGCAAGTTTTCAACACCAGTGATGGTAATGCTCTCTGTTCCTGCGCCTTTGACTTTAGCTCCCATTTTATTCAAGAGGACAGCCAAGTCTACAATTTCAGGTTCACGCGCAGCATTTTCGATAACAGTTACGCCATCAGCTAGCGTTGCAGCCATCATCAAGTTTTGGGTTGCCCCAACACTAGGAAAGTCCATATAGATATGGGCCCCATGCAAGCGTTCTGCCTTAGCTTCGATATAGCCAGCTGTTTGGGTAATCTTAGCCCCCATTGCTTCCAAACCTTTAAGGTGAAGGTCAATCGGACGACTACCAATTGTACAACCACCTGGCATCGAAACTTTAGCGTGACCAACCCTAGCTAGGATTGGACCCAAGACTACAATAGAAGCACGCATCTTGCTAACATACTTATAGGGAGCTTCTTCTGTGATATCATCTGTCGCATCCACTTCAACAATGTGTGCATCTTGATCAAAATTAACTTTCGCATTTAATCCACGAACTACTTGGTTCATGGTAAAGACATCCGATAGGATAGGAACATTTTTTAAAACTGTTTTTCCTTCGCTTGCTAAAATTGTCGCCGCAAGTAGTGGCAAAACTGCATTTTTCGCGCCCTCAATGGTAACACTTCCGACAAGGCGATTATCGCCACCTCGAACTACAATTTTTTCCATAAATATTTTCCTTTACTTTCGAATTTAGAATAATGTCCGTACAGCTTCTTGCCATAATTGGTAGAGATTTAGGAAAAAAGAACTGATTAGATATCCTAAACCGATACTACACAATACTACCAAAAGTCGTACCTTCCTCGCATTGTCCTTGGTCACCTTCAAAATTTGATCCCATTTGACTAAATCTTTCAAAAGTTGAAAAACTAGGTAGACAAAAAACATATGACTACTGAGAGTAAAAAACAATTGAATCATCTGCCTATTATACCATCTTCTTTTTTTCTA
>NZ_KV815324.1:0-47309 GCF_001814215.1 Streptococcus sp. HMSC062D07 | reverse complement strand
TGCCTATTATACCATCTTCTTTTTTTCTACGCTAGTCTATGGACTTGCACTATATTCTATGGGTTGTTTTTCAAGTAATCAATTGCATCCTGAAGTGTTTTTACAGGAACAATCTTCATGTCTGTTTTAATCATTTCAGCCGCTTCTACAGCCGTGTCATAATTACTTTTAGCATTAGGATTGGCCTTTTTAGCTTCTTCAGTTACTGGATTGTTAGGAGCAAAGAATACAGTAGCTCCTTTTTTTGCAGCAGCAACAACTTTTTTGTCAATTCCACCAATATCACCAACATTTCCATCTCTGTCGATACTTCCTGTACCAGCAATGATACGTCCATTTCGAAGAGTTGGATCTGCAATTTGCGTATAGATGGATAAACTAAACATCATTCCAGCACTCGGACCACCAATGCCAGCAGTTGAAAACTTGATTGGCACGTCACTTGACACTTCTGTGCGGTCAATCAAACCGATTCCAATACCGTTTTTCCCATTTTCCAGAGTAATGATTTTTCCTTCAGCGGTTTTGACTTTCCCGTCTTCTTGGTAAGTAACCTTAACCTTGTCACCTAGCGTTTGAGAATTAACGTAGTCGACCATCTCCTTAGAACTCTCAAAAGTCTTATCATTGACAGCCGTTACTGTGTCAGCGATATTGAGAATACCCTTGAAGGTTGAGTTATCTGTTACGGTCAAAACATAGACTCCCAGGTATTTGAGTTCTATCTCCTTGCCCGCTGCCTTCAGACCTTGATATTTGGCCATGTTCTGCGAAGTTTCCATGTAAAACTGGTTGATTCGCATAAATTCCGCATCTGACGAACCACCAGTCATCTCTTTAGCACTATGTATGTCCGTAAAAGGTGTTAGCCAAGCATAAACCAAGTCAACCAGTCTAGCGTGCTTAACTCCAACTGTTACAAATTGGTAGGAACCTTCTTCTTGGTCAGATTGGTTATTTACTTGTAAAACCTTTCGAATATCTTCTGAAGTCCCTGGCACCTCAATGTAATAAGGAAGTGGTACCGTAAAAGATATAAAAGTGATAATGAGCCCGATGATTAAATATATGGGCCATCTAGTTTTTTTCTTCATTCTTTAACTCCTCTAAGACAGCATTTGGTACATACTTGCTAATATCTTGACCAAACTTCAATAGTTCTCTCACAGCTGAAGAGCTGATGTAAACATGCTCTGGGCGACTATGGAGATAGACTGTCTCAATCTCTCCTGCTAATTGATGGTTGTAAAAATCAAAACTGGCTTCATACTGAAGATCCGCAGCGTTACGCAAACCACGAACAAGAACATGGACACCCAGTTTTCTAGCAACATCAACGACTAATTCATCATGAGAGGCAATGACTTGGACATTTTTAAGGTGTCCCACCGCTTTTTCAACCGTCTCTAGCCGACTTTCTATCGGTAAAAATCCATTTTTGTGTGGATTATAAAAAATTCCCACATACAATCTATCAAAGAGCTTACTTGCGCGTTCAATAAGGTCCAAATGACCATTGGTAATTGGATCAAACGAACCTGTAAATAGCCCAATTTTATCTGACATAAACCGTCACCTTACTAATCCCATATATTTTTTCCTTCCAGATGCCTAAACAGGCGATTTCTTCTGGAAGCTCTACTGATTTATCGGTCTCGCAGACCACCATGACATCTTCTGAAAAAAGATTTCTCTCAGCCATTTTTTCAATGTCGGATACGATCTGTTCCTTTGCATAGGGAGGGTCCAAAAAGATGAGATCAAAGACACCATCCACTTGCTCCAATGCGCGACTGGATTCCATTTTCAATAATTGAAATTTAGAGGTTTCCTTGGTCATCTGAATGTTTTCTGCCACAATATTCTGTGCTCGGCGATCCTTCTCAACTAGGACAGCGCTCGACATCCCTCTTGAAACTGCTTCAATGGATAAGCCCCCACTACCAGCATAGAGATCTAGCACACGCCCTCCTTCAAAGTAAGGGCCAATCATATTGAAAATAGCCCCTCGGACCTTGTCCGATGTCGGCCTCGTTGTTTTCCCGTCCAAGGTCTTTAAAGGACGTCCTCCGTAGATTCCTGATACGATTTTCATAAGGTATATTATACCAAATTCTGATGAAATAAGAAAATCGAACCTCTCGGTTCGATTGATTAAAGAATATTCTCGTAAGTATCTCTAACTTCTTGTGGCCAAACACTAGTTTGGACTTCACCGATGTGCTTCTTACGAAGCAAGAACATCGCCATACGAGACTGTCCAATTCCTCCACCAATTGTCAATGGGAAGAGTCCGTTCAAGAGAGCCCTATGCCATTCTAGGGATAAACGGTCTTCATCTCCTGTAATCGCAACCTGACGACGAAGGGTGTCTTCATCAACACGAATTCCCATAGAAGACAACTCAAAGGCCGCACCTAAGTTATCATTCCAAACAAGGATGTCTCCATTCAAGCCATGATAACCATTTTCAGACTCAGTTGTCCAGTCATCATAGTCTGGTGCGCGTCCGTCATGGGGTTTTCCATCTGACAATACGCCACCGATACCAATCAAGAAAACTGCACCGAATTCCTTACAGATAGCATTTTCACGTTCTTTTGGAGTTAAGTCTGGGTAGCGTTCTACCAATTCTTCAGTATGGATAAAGGTAATTTGCTTCGGCAAGATTGACTCAATATCATAACGGGCTTCGACTGCCAACTCTGTTAAACGAATAGCCTTGTAAATCTTTTCAACTGTTTCCTTGAGATAGGCTAGATTGCGTTGCCCATTTGGAATGACTTTTTCCCAGTCCCACTGGTCGACATAAACTGAGTGAGTCGCATCTAGTGAATCTTCATCCGGACGAAGAGCCTTCATATGAACAAAGAGACCTTCTCCTTCACCAAAACCAAAACGTGCTAAGGTATGGCGTTTCCACTTAGCAAGGGAATGCACCACCTCATAGGTTTCATCTGGAATTTGCAGAACTTTAACAGATACTGGGTGTTCAATACCTGAAAGGTTATCCTGCATCCCGTCCCCAACCTTGCTCAAGATTGGTCCCTGTACTTCTACGACTTCTAACTTATCTTTCAAATATTGGGTAAAGGTATTTTTTACAAAGGAAATCTCTTCTTGCTGATGGATAAAACTTTTCTTCATACGTTGCTCCTTTTGAATAATAAAAAGATTATACCTTTTTGTTGGTGAAAATGAAAGTAAAAATTAAAAAAGAGCTCATTTGAGCTCTAAAAGTATTAATCGTTTCTTCCAAAAATTCGTAAGAAGCTAAGGAAGAGGTTGATAAAGTCGAGGTAGAGGCTAAGTGCTAAAGAAATTGCCCAACCAGTAGCTACCTGGCCATCTGACTCTTCGTAAACATAACGAATTTTTTGATTATCCCAAGCAATCAATCCTGAAAAGACAAGAACCATAATGATACTAATGATATAATCCATAAGGTCACTATTTAAGAAGATATTGATAACCATGGCTAGTATCAAACCAAATAAGGCTGCAATCAAAGCACGACCGATTCCACTCAAATCCTTTTTAATGACTACTCCTACGATAGCCATCACAAAGAAGAGGGCCGCACTGGAGATAAAGGCTGTCAGAACTGTCCCTGGAAGATAAAGTGACACAATGAAGCTTAGTGAGAAACCATTGACCGCTGAATATAGCAGGAATATCGGAAGAGTTGCTGGACTATTCTTTGCTGCTAAACCACTTGCAAAAATCACTAGAGCAACTTCAACAATTCCTGTTACGATTAGCCATACGCGAGCGTTAAGCATTAACTGAACAAGAAGATCTTGAAAGGTTGTTAACATCAAGGCTGAAACAATTGCAGATAAGGCAATCCCAATCCCGACAAAAGCATAGACTTTTGCATAAAATTGATTCAGACCAGAACGTCCTTGAATAATTGTTTGATTCATATCTTTTTCTCCTTATGAAATCTTTTTACTGATTATAACAAAAATAAAACAATTTAACTCAAATAAAACATGAGTATGCCTGCAGCAATGGCAACGTTGAGACTTTCCGCTTGCCCTTTCATGGTAATATGAACCAGTTGGTCTGCCTGATTTGTCATGAATGGGCTAATGCCTTGACCTTCATTTCCCATAACTAGGGCAAAATTCTCTAGCCGAGCAAGCTCACGATAGTCTTTAGAGTTTTGTGATAAGGTGGTTGCTAGAATTGGTAAATTGCTCTTTTTAGCCTCTTCTACAAATGTTTCAACAGGCATCCGATAAATCGGCAAATGAAAATGACTGCCCTGCATGGATCGGAGAGTCTTCAAACTATAAATATCTGCTGACTTGCTTGAAACGATGACTCCAGAAAAACCTGCTGCATCTGCCGTTCGGATCATTGTGCCAACATTTCCAGGATCCTGCACGTCTTCCAAGAAAAGATATTTCCCTTGACTCAAATCCGGCAACTGCTCTTCTTCCTTTTGAACAATGGCTACAATGCCCTGAGGAGTTTGTGAATCTGCTAAATCAAGCAAAATTTCTTCGGCCACAAAGACAGTCTGAGGATAGTCCGTTAATTTTTTACCATACTCTGTAAGGGAAAAAATTCTCTCTATCTTTGCACCTGCTTGAACAGCCTCTTCAAACAAATGCCATCCTTCTATTAAATAAGATGATTTTCGATATTTTTTTTGATGCAATTTCTTGGCATTTTTTACCACAGAATTCGCTTTAGAGGTTATAATAGTCATAGGAGTATTATAACACAATCAAGGAGGTTTGGTATGCAAAAGGTCAAAATGATCGCACAGGGTCGCGTTCAAGGCGTTGGTTTCCGCTGGGGCGTCTATACCCTTGCCCTCGAGCTAGGTGGAATCACTGGACGTGTCTGGAACAACGATGACGGAACAGTTGAAATTCTTGCCCAAGCAGAGTCTTCAGCTATCATGGCTAAGTTCATCCAAGAGATCCGAAAAGGACCTACTCCCTTCTCAAAAGTAACCTATCTAGATGTTCAATTGAGCAACTTCCCATCCTATTCAGATTTCAAAGTAGCAAATTAGGTCTCTAGAACTATTGTATATTTTCAAAAAAAACAGTAGAATAGAAAGGTATCATTTTTAAGAAGGAATTAAAACAGTGAAATCAATTAAACGAATCGCCCTCTCTATCATGGGAGTGGCCATGCTATTAGTCTTAACAGGCTGTGTCCAGGTTGATAAAGCAACCGGACAACCAACAGGATTTATTTGGAATACAATCGGAGCACCTATGGCTGAAGCCATCAAGTACTTTGCTACTGATAAAGGGCTAGGCTTCGGGGTCGCTATTATTATCGTAACCATTATCGTCCGCTTGATTATTTTGCCACTTGGGATCTACCAATCATGGAAGGCAACGCTTCATTCTGAAAAGATGAACGCCCTCAAGCATGTTCTTGAGCCACATCAAACTCGTCTCAAAGAAGCAACTACTCAAGAAGAAAAACTGGAAGCCCAACAAGCTCTCTTTGCTGCTCAAAAAGAGCACGGTATCAGCATGTTTGGCGGAGTAGGATGTTTCCCTATCCTCATTCAAATGCCTTTCTTCTCAGCAATCTACTTTGCAGCTCAACATACAGAAGGTGTTTCTGAAGCTAGCTTCTTAGGAATTGCACTTGGTTCTCCAAGTTGGATTCTTATCGCCTGTGCAGGTGTTCTCTACTACGTCCAATCGCTCCTTTCACTACACGGAGTTGAAGACGAGACTCAAAGAGAACAACTCAAAAAGATGATTTACATGAGTCCAATGATGATTGTCATGTTCTCTATCTTCTCACCAGCCAGCGTTACGCTTTACTGGGTTGTCGGTGGTTTCATGATGATCCTTCAACAATTCATCGTCAACTACATCATTCGTCCAAAACTTCGTAAAAAAGTACGTGAAGAATATGCCAAGAACCCACCAAAAGCAAGTAAAACTTCAGGTGCTCGTAAAGATGTAACTCCTGAATCAGCAGCAATTATCTCAACTTCTGCTAAGAAGAAAAATAAAAAACGCAATTCTGGAAAACAACATTCTAGATAAAGCTACGTGTGCTATCCAATAATTAAAAAAACGAATGAATGACAATTAGTTTTCATGAACTAGGTATCATTCATTCGTTTTTATTATCTACTTTCACATCTTAATTTATTTAAATCCTATGACAACAAATTAGTAAGTAAATCACTTTGATTTAATACAATTAAGAGCCATTAAAACTTCTGCTCCCTCGTCTCTATTTCTAAGCTCAACTCGGCCTTTGTGCAGTTTTGCAACTCTACATACAAAACTAAGTCCAATACCAAAATGTTGCTCTTTAACCGTTCTAGCTTTATCCATACGATAAAAGAGCTTCCCAAAATTAGTTAAAACTTCATCTGGAAATTCAGAGCCATTATTCCATATCCCTATTTTCAATTCCTTCCCCTCTTGCTCTACCCTAATTTTAATTTTAGGATTCTGTTTATCTGCATACTCCAAAGCATTTGTTAAAATATTTTGTATTGCACGAATCAGAAGAGATGGATTTATATAATAGCTTTCAGTTCCTTTCAAATTTTGTTCAAAAGAAAACTTCATCTGATTTTTTATCAAAAAAGAGACTTCTTTCTCTAATTCATTGATAAAATCTGAAGAAGAATACTCCGTCCAACCTGTCTCATCATCATAGTAAGTTTTAGAATAATGAATCAACTGATTAAAATAATCAAGCAAGCGTTGACTAGCATGAACTATATCCGCTAAACATTCTTTAGACTGCTCATCTTTAGTGGAAATGTGCAAAAATTCTGCATTCCCTTTGATGATAGTTAGAGGTGTCTTTAAATCATGAGAAGCTGCTGAAACCTGAAACATCAAATCTTCTTTCTGTTGCTTCTCATCATCTAATAGCTGTCGAATACGATTTTGCATCACAATAATGCGATTACCAGTCTCACGAAACTCCTTAACCGTTAATCTTTCTGTACATTCGCTTTCAAGCCACATACTATTTTCATAAATCAAATTCATTTCATAACTTAGTTTTTTCAACAATTTACCAATGTGATAACTTATTAGAATAATCAATAAAACACAAATATATATCCATGATGACACATTAAAAAAAATTGATTGAACATCATTATTTTTAAGAGGCTTCCCATCTTCATTTATTTGTATAGATACTGAAGCTAAGGGAATAAGATAGGCCATTAGTAAGCCAAGACTAAACTGCCAAATAATTCTCCAGCAGGTTTCTCGAATTAATTGTCTAAAACTTTTGATTCTACCCATTGATATCCTCCACCGTACAAGGTTTTAATTGGATTTAATTGATAAGGTTTCAGCTTTTGACGAATTTGATAAATGTACTCTGAAACCGAACGTAAAAGAGCTTCTGAACTTTGTGGATATAAATAATTATAGATTTCCTCTATAGAATATATTTTACTTGGGTTACTTGCTAAAAGATTCACTATATCAAATTCCCTCCTTGTCAAGGCAATCTTATCTTCGTTTACAAATAGTTCCTTACTATCCGTATATAGTATAAGCTTCCCAATCTTTATTTGATGAACATTTCCTTTAGTCCGTTCTTCACGACGTAAGTGCATTTTAACACGTGCTAAAAGCTCTGGCATACTAAAGGGCTTGATAATATAATCATCAGCTCCTGCATTGATTCCAGCCACCAAATCTTCATCCATATCCTTAGCAGTTATAAAACAGATAGGAACAGATATCTGCTCGCGAATCATCTGACAGACTTCTAAACCACTAACAGGCATCATAATATCTAATAAAATCAAGTCAAATCCTGTAAAATCACAAAGATCAATCTCTTCTATGTTATCTCGTATGACTACTTCATACTTTTCATACTCTAGTACCTTCTTTATTAGGCGAAGAATAGCAAGATCATCATCTACAACTAAAATTTTATAAGCCATAACTCACGCTCCTAAGTTATATTATATCATTAACTGAGAAAAAGACAGGATAGCCCCTGTCTTTAGCGTACATTTCTTCCTATAAGTATCAGTGTAGCAACTACAAAAACAATTAATAACCAAACTATTTGTATCCCCAGACCTTGCCAAACTGGGTAATAAAGTGATAAAGGATGGATATAGTAACAGTTCATACTAGCTAGTAATGGTAAATTTCTAAAAAAAGAACTGAATTGTAGTAGCATTTGTCCCAAGCCCAATAAAAGAGATAAACTTATTCCCAAAATTAAGGTAAAAGATCGGAAAATAAATACAAAAATACCACTTAAAAGAGAGAAGGTTAAAATAGAAATACAAACTGGAAATAGGATTGTTAGAACATTTTTAATATTGCTCAAAAGATTGATATTGTAGTATCCTTGGGCAATTAGTATACATACTGATATTAAAGCTAGCAATAATACAATTTCCACACATAACACAATAGCTAGTTTACATATTATAAATTTTAAACGATTTGGACATGTAAGAAAACTTGTACGAAGGCTAGAACCTGTAAATTCTTGACCTATAAATAGTATAGCTAGACTAATAAAACCTGCCTGTCCTAAATAGAGACTTTGCAGTAGCTGTTCCAAAACAAAGTGTAGGGTCAACTGATCTGGTTTACTATTTAAAAAAATAACCATCGGCGGAACACAAAGTAATAGAGCACCTATAATCAACCAATGCCAAGGATTCATAATAAACTTGAGATACTCACTTTTAAATTGCTCTTTCAACTCATTCCCCTCCTCCAACATCTGACTTAAGTAACCGGTAAATTGCCAAAACCAAGAATGACAAATTCCAACAAAGTAAAAGCAAAATATTTTGTAAACTATTCTGTTCCAACATTTGAGGAGATGTAGCAATCAGTCCATAGCTCAATGAAACTGGAAGAAATTTCGCAATTGATATATGATCGGCTAAGAATGTTCCTAAATTGTAGACTTGAGGAAGCAAAAACAATAGGGGAACAAGGGCTTTTTTAAATGTTAAAGCCAGAATATAGGCTAAAAGCCCCAACAACGTCCAAGCTATACTGTCCAAAAACATATAGAACCAAACTGTCCCATTTAGTGAAAAAAGTAATAAACCATCTTGTCCTAAAACATAATGTGTCATGTTAATCGTCAGAAATATTGATAGGAAGGAAATGACAAAAGAAAATACCAGCCAAACTAATGTTTTTGAAACTAGGAAAGTACTTCTACTCGTATTAGAAAGGAGGCTTGTGCGAATAGCAGAGCCTTTATACTCTTCAGCTCCGTAGATTGAGCCTAAGATAATCATAAAAAAAACGCCAACTAAAGTAACATCAAAACCTAAAAATTCAATAGGGGGAATAGCTTCTACTAACTCTGGGGTTGTCTCTGGGGTAGCATGGATACCAACTGAAACAATTTGAGATGCACCAATATTTGCTAAAAACGTTTGAAATACTAGTATCAAGAATAGTACAACATGAGTAGCTCTCTTATAAAGTAATTTCAATATTTCAGAATGAAGAGAGTAAATAAGTGCCATGTCACTTTCCTCCCTCTGTTAATCTAAAGAAGACTTCCTCCAGTGAAGAAAGATTTTTCATCACTTCTTGTAAAGTCCCTTTTATAAGAACTTTGCCTTTATTTATGATGACCACATCATCTGTCACTGCTTCCACTTCCGATAATATATGAGATGATAGCAAGACGGTCTTTCCTTCTTGAGCTTGTTTTTTTATAAACTCTCTAAACCACCGAATTCCTCTTGGATCCAACCCATTTGTCGGTTCATCCAATATCAAATACTGAGGATCCCCTAATAGAGCTGTTGCAATTCCCAAGCGTTGTCCTTCTCCTAATGATAATTTTCCTATTTTAGATTTTTTCTTATGGCTAATATCCACCATATCCAAGACTTGCTCAATTCGCTGGCTGGATATTCCATTACTAGCAGCAACAATTTTCAAATGTTGATAAACAGTCCGATCATCAGGAGCTCCGACACTGTCAAATGAAGCTCCTACAGTCTTTAGAGGAAATTTTAATTCCTTATAAGTTTGATTTCCAATTTTGGTAAGACCAGATGTTGCTTTGTCTAATCCTAATAAGATACGTAAGGTTGAACTTTTACCAGCTCCATTTGGACCAAGGAAAGCAGTCACTCTACCTGCTTTTGCTTCAAAAGAAATATCTTTTAAAATTTGAGTGTGACCATATGACTTACATAGATTTTTAATGGTAATACTTTGTTCCATAGATGTCTCCTGTTCAATTTTTTGTTTTATCGTTTTAAACAAGTATATATTAACCAATAATTTTCGGATTTTTTTCAGAATTTTAAATCTTTATAAAATCTGTATTGTCATATAAATCATAAAAATTTTGTTTAATTTAATCTTATTTGTATTTATTTGTGTAAACTTAAAAGCCCGATGTTTCCATCAGGCTTCTTTTTATCCATGTACACGTTTCATGTAATCTTGATAGCTTTCTGTATCCATCAATTCCTTAGCGTTCTTCACACGATCTGCTGTTGGAGGTTTAACCCCTTCAAGTGAATACGGAATCCCAAGTTCACGCCATTTGAATTCTCCCATAGTGTGGTAGGGTAGGATTTCAAACTTATCAACGTTTTTAAGAGTTTTTACGAACTTCCCAAGTTCAATCAAATCTTCATCACGGTCTGTCAATCCAGGCACAAGAACGTGACGAATCCAAACAGGTTTCCCAATATCTGACAAGTACTGAGCACAAGCCAAGATGTTTTTATTGGTTTGACTGGTTACAATCTTGTGTTGTGCTTCGTTGATTTCCTTGATATCAAGAAGAACCAAGTCTGTCACGGCCATTAGTTTGTTGAATTTCTCTAAATAACGTGGTTTATTACGGAATGGAAGGGCACAAGTATCCAAGGTACAGTGGATTCCTTTTTCTTTTGCTTTTGTAAAGAGAGCAATCAAGAAATCAATCTGCAAGAGAGCTTCTCCTCCACTGACTGTGATACCTCCCTTGTCTCCCCAGAAACCACGATAACGAAGCGCTTCTTCTAGAACATCATCTACTGTTCGTACACGAGATTTATTGGTTTCCATCGCCCATGTGTCAGGGTTATGGCAATACTGGCAACGCATCTGACAGCCCTGCAAAAAGACAATGAAACGAATTCCAGGGCCATCTACCGCCCCAAAACTCTCTGTCGAATGCACCATTCCTGTCACTTGTCCATAGTCAATTGTTTCTTCAGACATCACGTCACCTTCCTTGAAACCGTTTTATAGCTTTATTATATCATGCCTGAAAAGAAAAACCACAGATTTTGTCTATTTTTTAGAAAACAAACTGTTTTTCACTTTCAACTTTCATGATTTTCAAAAATTCTTCTAATCCTTGTCAAAGTCGAATCCATAGAGAGTCGCAAAATAGTCCTCAGGTCGCTCTGCTCTGCGGATTAGTCGTGCACCACCGTCCTCTGTGTAGAGAATCTCTGCTGAACGAAGTTTCGCATTGTACTGGTAACCCATAGAGAATCCATGCGCACCTGTATCATGAATGACTAACAGATCACCAATTTCTGTTTGAGGTAGTTCACGATTAACTGCAAACTTGTCGTTGTTTTCACAAAGTGAACCAACAACATCAACGACCTCCGTCTGACCGTCAGGATTCATCATATTGGTGATGTGGTGATAAGCTCCATACATAGCCGGTCTCATAAGATTGACAGCTGATGCATCTACTCCGAGATAAGTTCGGTAGGTTTTCTTTTTATGGGTTACTTTAGTCACTAGAATTCCATGAGGTGCCAACATAAAGCGTCCTAGTTCTGTAAAAATCTTAACTTGACCAAGACCTGCTGGCGTAAGAACTTCTTCATAAACCTGACGAACACCCTCACCAATTAAAGCAATGTCATTAGGCTCTTGTTCTGGGCGGTAGTTGACCCCGATTCCTCCAGAAAGATTGATGAAATCAAGGGAGATTCCTAATTTATCTTTTATTTCTACAGCTAATTCAAAAAGCTGTCGCGCCAATTCTGGATAATAGAGATGAGTAACAGTATTGGAAGCTAGGAAGGAATGAATCCCAAAAGTTCTTGCTCCCTTTTCTTTCAAGATAGCAAAGGCTTCAAAGAGCTGTTCCTTTGTCATCCCGAACTTAGCTTCACCAGGATTATCCATAATATCCGTTCCTAGTTCAAATACGCCACCAGGATTGTAACGGCAAGAGATAATCTCAGGAATTCCCGCAGCGCGCTCTAAATGGTCGATATCTTCAAAGGCATCCAAGTTGATAGTCGCCCCTAATTCACGGGCATAGGCGTACTCTCGGTCTGGTGTATTGTTTGATGAAAACATCATCTCCGCCCCTGTAAACCCAAGCTTGTGACTCATCAAGAGCTCTACATAACTAGAACAATCCACTCCACATCCTTCTTCTTGCAAAATCTTCAAGATAGCTGGAGTTGGGGTTGCCTTAACTGCGAAGTATTCTTTAAAGCCTTTATTCCAAGAGAAAGCTTTGTTTACTGCGCGTGCTTTCTTGCGAATACCTTTTTCATCGTAGAGATGGAATGGAGTTGGAAACTCTTCAACAATCTTTTCTAAGTCTTCACGTTTAATAAATGGCGTCTTCATAGGGCTCCTTCATATTCATTATCAAAGAAAGGCTGGGACGAAAGTTCCAACCTTTAAGCATCTTATTCTCTCTTATTTTTCTGTTTCGAAGATGTTCCCAACTTCAACTTCAATTTGTTGGTTCTTCACATCAATATTGGTAACTTTTAAGAGTGATTTGTAGTCAAACTGCTGTTCACGATCTTCCTGCGCATTATCAGCAAAGACAGCTACACCAGCTAACTCAGAATCAAACTCTGTTAAAAGGCTAATCATACCGTTAATCGTTCCTCCGCCTTTCAAAAAGTCATCAACAATCAGGACACGGCTTCCTGCCTTAAGGCTACGTTTTGAAAGGAACATTTTTTCAATACGGTCGCTAGAACCTGAGACGTAGTTAACACTCACAGTTGAACCTTCTGTGATTTTCAAGTCACGACGAACAATGACAAAAGGTACGTTGAGAACATTTGCTACTGCATTTGCAAGCGGAACCCCTTTGGTCGCTACCGTCATAACAGCATCAATCTTTTGGTCCATAAAGCTCTTGGCAATAATGCGACCGATATTTTTTAAAATAGCCGGAGTACTAAGGAGATCAGACAAATAAATGTAGCCTCCTGGCAGAATGCGGTCACTCTCTGAAAGTTTATCACGAAGCTCTTGGATAATTGTTTTAGACTCAAGGGTAGAGATAGAAGGTGTGAAAATAACCCCACCACCAGCACCTGTCACCGTTTGAATATGGCCGATTTCAATTTCTTCAAAGGCGCGCTTAATAATGACAATATCTTCTGAAATAGAAGATTTGGCAGATTCATACTTTTCCGCGAAGGTATTGAGACTGGTTAATTTGTATGGATTGTTAATCAAATAATTGGAAATAACAACCATCCGATCACTTCTTCTTAATTTCATTAGTTATTCACCATTCTTTTTAATTAGTCTTTTTCTCATTATAACACACTAAAGCAAAAAAAACGAACTTTATTGTCTAAATAAAGCTCATTTTTTTAGTTTCTAGTCTAATTTTGGCTTGTAGAAGGAACGATTGTCCATTGCAAAGACTTTATTGGTCATTTCCCCCTCATCAACAAGAGCCAGAGCTGTTGACATCATCATCATACTCGCATCCAAATTATCAATCATATGAATAATTTCAGCTTCCATCACACGAGGACGAACTGGACTACCATACTCGAGTAATCCATGGTGACTGAGAATCACATGGCGCAGAAGCACCACTTCTTCTCGAGTGTCATCGATACCAAGTTCCATAACTGCTTTGGTAATCTCGCCATCAATCAAAGCGATATGGCCGATAAGATTTCCTCTCACTGTATACTCTGTCTGGTCCGGACCTGTTAACTCAATAACCTTAGCCAGGTCATGAAGCATAATTCCCGCATAGAGCAAGCTCTTATTGAGTTGTGGGTACACATCCGCAATTGCCTCTGCTAAACGAACCATAGTCGCCGTATGATAAGCAAGCCCTGTTTCAAAGGCATGGTGGTTGGTTTTTGCAGCTGGATAAGAATAAAATTCTTTATCATATTTGGTATAGAGGGCCCGAACAATTCGTTGCCAGATGGGATTTTCAATCTTGAAAATCATCTGTGCCATGTACTCACGGATTTCTTTAACATCCACTGGTGATTTGACCTTGAAGTCTGCTGGGTCATTGGGTTCGCCAGGCTGAGGTAAGCGAAGGGTGATTTGATTTACCTGTGGAGTGTTGTTGTAAACTTCACGACGCCCTTGCATGTGGACAACTTTTCCTGCAGTAAAGGCCTCAACGTTATGAGGTTGAGCATCCCAAAGCTTTCCTTCGATTTCCCCACTATCATCTTGGAAGGTGAAAGCTAGGTAATTTTTCCCAGCACGCGTCTGTCTCAGATCGGCTGATTTGATCAGATAAAAGCCCTCGAACAGTTCATCTTTTTTCATGTGACTAATCTTCATATTCTTCCTCATCTTCTTGGAACTGGAGCAAATCAAGCATAGACTCACCTTCTGACAATTCAATATGTCGGAGAGTTCGCTCGATAGCTGAAGTACGTCGGTTTAACAATTCATCAATATTACCAGTGGCATGTTGGAGGTGTTTTTGCGCTTTAACCAGAATACCACCAAACTTTCCAAATTCGGTTTTAACGTTGGCTAGAGTTTGGCTAATATGGTCAGCACTCTTTTGGATATTCAGAGTCTTGAAGCCGACCGATAGGGAGTTAAGAAGGGCTGACAAGGTACTTGGTCCCGCAACGATAATCTGCTCTTCCCGTCTCAAGCCATCAAAGAAAATCGGATTTCTAACGATTTCTGAGTAAAGACCTTCTGTCGGAACAAACAAGACTCCAAAATTAGTTGTCCGAGGTGGCGCCAGGTACTTACTCTTAATATACTTAGCAAAACGCTTGACGCTTGCTAGGAGAGACTTACGACAGCGCTCAATCTCGTCCTTGTCACCTGCTTCATAAGCCTCTTCTAAGCGGTAATAATCCGCCAGTGGAAACTTAGAATCAATCGGTAGATAAACATATTCCTGGTCACCTTGCCCAGGCAACTTGATGGCGTACTCGACTCGCTCACTCGAATTTTCAACCGTTGCAAATTCTCGTTCATACTGAGCAGGTGTCATGATATCTTCGATAATCTGCCCCAGTTGTAATTCTCCTAGAATCCCTCGGGTCTTAGTTCCGGAAAGAACTTTATTTAACGCACCAACATCACGCGCCACCGTCTGCATTTCTCCAAGGCCACGATTGACAGATTCCAGTTGTTTTGAAACTGTCTCGAAAGACGCTTGCAAGCGTGTCTGCAAGGTCTTTTCTAACTTTTCCTCGACCGTTTGGCGCATCTGCTCTAAACGTTGCTCATTTGACTCCTGCAAGGCCTGTAGTCGTTGGTCGGTCTTATCTCTGGTTTGGAGGAGGTTTTCATTCATCTCCTGTCGAACCTGAGTCAAACCTTGGTGCAATTCGTTTCGCACCTCCTGCAAACGGTCGCTAACAGCCACTTCAAGATTTTTTTGGTCCAGCTGACTAGACTGTCTGGCTTGCTCAAATCGATAATCTAACTGGTCTGAAAGGTTATCTGCCTGGTCTTCTAAACTTTTGGTCAGGTATTTCTCCTGCCTATCCTGCCTTTGCCAAATAAGAAAGAGGCCGGCTAGGTTAGCAATTAGTAACAGTAGTAATATAATCTCCATCCTATCTCCTGTCCTTGCTATGCAGTACAACCACATAGCCATCTGGGCAAGTCACTGAAACTTCCCTATCTATATATTCGTTAGAAGCGTAAACTTTCTTAAAGAAAAAATTCTCCTCTGTCAATTCATACTTGGCACCGAGAATAGTCAATCGACTATCCCTCACAGGCATAAAAGCTAGATAATTATAGTCCGAACGTGGTTCTAGCTGACTGATCCCTTCTGGGCAATAGCTAATCAAGTTTTGCCCATCCTCAATCTCTATTTGGCGCATATAGGGTGCCAATTTGGGATTGCTGGGTAGAAAGACATTGGCCAGCATATGGTCAATACGACCACCTAGGGCACCAAAAATGGTCACCTGAGCCTGAGGATTTTTTTCAAAAATCGTTAAAAGTGCTAGTTCCAGATCGGTATCATCCTTCTCTGGCTGAGCTTGGACAAAGTGCTGGGCACGTTCTTGAATCAACTGACGCTCTTCTACAGTCACAGAATCAAAATCCCCAACTGCTAAAGCAAGAGGAAGTTCTTCTTCCAATACCCAGAGTGAGCCTCGATCCACACCGACAAAACAGTCAAAATCTGTCCGGTAGTGACCGCGGTCTCCCCCTGCAAAAACTGCAGCTTTAGTCCAGTTGATTTCTGAGAGCTTGCACTCGTTCATTGACATCTCCCTTAAAGACATAAGATCCCGCTACAAAAACTGTAGCGCCAGCTTCTTTGGCTTGAGCAATGGTTTGGTCATCAATACCACCATCGACTTCGATTTCAAAGTTCAAGCCTTTTTCTTCACGAAGAGCAACTAACTCACGAATCTTATCCATGGTTTCAGGCAGAAAAGCTTGCCCACCAAATCCAGGGTTCACCGTCATGACCAAAACTTGATCAACTAAGTGAAGGACATGTTTAATCGCCTCAATAGGCGTACCTGGATTAATGACAACCGAAGGTTTAACACCGAGAGAACGAATCTTTTGAAGAGCGCCATGAATATGAGGTGTCGCTTCAACATGGATGCTGATGATGTCAGCTCCTGCACGCGCAAAATCCTCTAAATGATGTTCTGGGTTAGAGACCATCAAGTGGCAGTCAAAGACCATCTTACTATGAGGTCGAAGACTTTCGACTACACCTGCACCAAAGCTGATCTGAGGTACAAAGTGACCATCCATGATATCGATATGGGCGTATTCTGCCCCAGTTGCTTCTAGGCGTTTAATTTCACGTTCAAAGTTGGCATAATCTGCTGCCAGAATTGACGGAGCAATCTTGTATTGAGACATAGGTTTCTCCTTATTTTGGAATTTTTTTGCTGACTTTTTTATAGGTTTCTCTGCGATTTTCAATCTCACTGAGGAATTGTAGATAGTTGTCGAAACGGAAGTTTGCAATGATGCCCTCTTCTACTGCTGGTTTCACTGCACAAGATGGTTCATGAGTATGCGTACAAGTACGGAACTTACAGTCGCGACTGACACTAGCAATCTCTGGAAAGGCCTGGTTCAGCTCTTCAGCACTTGATACTTCATAATCTAGCGACGAAAAACCTGGTGTATCTGCGATTTTGCCTCCATTTAGGTTGTAAAAACTAACAGCTCGAGTGGTATGACGACCACGGCCTAGACTATCAGAGATTTCTCCCGTCTCTAGATTGAGGTCAGGAGCAATTTTATTAAGCAGGGTTGACTTCCCAACACCTGTCTGCCCCATAAAGACTGTCACTTTGTCTGTCAACAAGGGTAAAAGTTCTTCTTTACTCGTCACAAAATCGTAACCAATAGCACGATAGGTTTTCTCGTAGAAATCCAGTTCTCTCCTATCCTCTAGTAAGTCCATTTTGGAAATATAGACGATAGGATGAATGTCCTTGTGCTCTAAAAGAACCAAAAAACGATCCAACAAGTTGCTATTAAAGTCAGGTTCTTTAACGGACATAATGACAACGGCTTGGTCAATATTGACAATGGGTGGACGAACCAGACTATTTTTTCGTTCATGAATCTTGAGAATATAACCTTCAGAATTTTCCTCCGCAGAAAAATCTACCCAATCTCCAACATAGGGTGTGTGGCCTTTTTTACGAAAATTCCCACGCGCGCGTGTTTGATAAACCTGACCATCACTTTCCACATAGTAGAAACCCGCTAAGGCTTTAATGATTTGTCCCTGCATCTTAGAGCCCTTGTCCTTTAAGCGCATCTGCTAGACTAGCAAATTCTGCCAAGCTGAGAGCTTCACCACGTACAGATGGTGACAAGCCTGCTTGGTCCAAAGCCTTGGTCAATTTATCCTTGACTTCTTCAGACTTCCCAAAGTAACCTGTCAAGTTGTTCCACAAGGTCTTACGACGATGAGTAAAACTAGCCTTGGAAACTTTAAAGAAGAAGTTCTCATCTTTTACTGCTACAGCAGGTTCTGGACGGCGTACCATTTTTAAGATAGCTGAATCTACGTTGGGCGCTGGCACAAATACTGTACGAGGCACGATAAAGGCAACCTTGGCCGTCATGTAATACTGAACTGCAATTGACAAGCTACCGTATGCCTTGGTATTTGGCTTAGCAGAGATACGATCTGCCACTTCTTTTTGCATCATGACCACAAACTCACTAAAAGGAATACCACTTTCAATCAAGTGCATGAGAATAGGCGTCGTGATATAGTAAGGCAAGTTGGCTACTACCTTAATAGGCAGGTCAGGATTTTTAAAATTTTGGATATGTTGCGCTAGGTCAACTTTTAGAATGTCCTCGTTGACTACGGTCACATTATCAAAATCACGCAGAGTATCCGCTAGAATTGGCACCAAACGGTGGTCAATCTCAAAGGCCATGACTTGAGCTGCACGCTCAGCTAAAAATTCCGTCAAAGCACCAATCCCTGGACCGATCTCGATGACATTGACCTGGTCATCAATTTCAGCCGTATCCACAATTTTTTGAAGGATATTGGTATCGGTCAAGAAATTTTGTCCGAAGGATTTTTTAAAGGTAAAACCGTGACGCTCCAGCACTGCCTTGGTCACGCTATAATCTGCAATTCTCATTTATTCTCTTTTCTAATATTAAAGAACTTTCTAATCTTGAGCTCTTCCTTCTTGTTCCTCACTAAGCTTTTGCATGTCTCTAAAAGCTGTTAGGCTAACATAGGCACCCGCTTCATAGTATTCCGTTGGGTTAATGGCATAGTCAAAAACTTCAATCATGCCTCCTGCTTCTTCTATCATGCCATTCCACTTTTCATCAAAGACCATTCTCAGACGTTTCCAATCAGTAAATACTGGAACAGAATTTCTGCCATTTTTTCCTTCTTTGACTGGAATGTTAAAACTGGAATCTTTTTCCAAGACAAAGGAGTTCCCTTCCTGACTCTCTCCCTTAAATTCCGAAGCTGCATCTAAAGGCAATAGGAATTTTGCTTTAGGCATAGCTTCTGAGAAGAACTTATAATAGAGTTTATAAAGTAATTCTTGCTCTTCCGTAATCGGATAATCTAGTTGCCCCATCAACAGCATCCATCTTACCAGGTCAGGATTCATGACAGGCACTTGTATTTCTGGTAAATCAGAAAAATCTGGTTTTTGAACCAAGGCAGAGGCACTGATGCTGACTTCCTTGGAATTAAAGATTGCTCCCAAGGCACCATTTAGGTAAAAGGCTGTCCCTAGGAAATTTTCAATCCCTTTTTTATCTTCCGTATTTTCAATCAGTTTTACGACTGAATTTGGTCGACTATCAATGGTTTCCTTGAATTGGCGATACCAAGATGGGGTCAAAAGCATGATCATGGGATCAGTACACAGATAACCTTCCTCACCTCTGTCATAAGTAGTTGAAAAGAGATAAGGTTCGCCTGTTTTTTCAGAATAAACTGCATAAATAGAATCTGCTACTAACAACTTGTCTTTGACGATTTCCGCGAGACGTTCCAACTTGCGAGTGTTGGCTTGATAGCTTTCTTCACTTTCAGTTTCCTGATTTTGACGGCATTTCCATAAAAAGAGACGTAAAATCTCTACACTGTCATCAAGGCTAGCTGCCAAATAGTCTTCATTTGTTAACTGACCCTCTTGGATGGCTACAAAAGCACGATAAAGAGCATCTGAATAAGCAGACAAGCGAGTCTCTTCATCCACACCTGGGCTATAAAGTACACTTCCTTTTTTCAATTTATCCAAAGAAGGATTCCTATCAACCACTAGATGGGCAAGAACTTCATCAGTTAGACTATCTGCATCTTTGTTTTGACTGCTGAGTTTTTTAACCTCTACAGTACCAAGACTTTCCATTCCTTGGTCGGGATTGCAAAACTGCAACTGATCTCCAACCTTGATACTACCTTCTAGACTCCCAACAATCAATAATTGGTTCGTTTCCTTCATCGGGAACAGATCTAGAACACCCACGCAAGCATTGCCTTTCGCCTCTTCTACTTCCTTATTGGATTCATTTGTTTCAGTAGGTTTTGTTGCTTCTGTCTTTTTTAAAAAATCAAAGATTCCCATAACTTTTCCTCATCATCTCCACTTAACTCAATTCCTATGGAGTCACTTTTCTAATGCTTGCTACCAAGCCTGATTAAACCGTATATGATTACTTCTATTGTATCACATTCCCTCCACATTTTGGGGGAGTTTCTCAATTATCATAATATTTCATGGCCTCTTCAATTTCTGCCAAACTGATACCAAATAACTCTAAACGTTTAAGAAGTTGTTTCCCATTGGAATAACCGATGCGAAGATTCTCTCCTAAATATTCTCTGCGTTTTCGGCTATCTGCTCCAGCTAGAAAACCAAGGCGAATCAAGTCACTACGGCTAATATCAAAGTCGCTTTCTACTTCAAACTGCTCAGTTACTTGTTCCAGCGCTGTTCTCAAGTCTTCGTAGCTAGCATGCTCAATTCCTAGAGAACGTCCCTTGGTCTTAGATTTTGGCACTGCCTCATCACGTTTGAGAAAGGCGTGCTGAACTGTCGGAATGGCCGTCATAATCATCCGACGAATGCGTTCCCCGTTAAAATCAGGATCCGTAAAGACAATCACCCCATAACGTTGGTGTAGACGTTGGATTCGTTCAAGGTCCTGTTCATTGATAGCCGAGCCACGAGTCTCATAGGTCTCCACATCAAAATAACGTTTGAGATTGGCCGTATCATCGCGTCCTTCTACCACGATGACTTGGGAAATTTTCTCTTTCATGATTCACGTTCCAATCCAAAGATGCCTTCTGCATTAGCACTTGTCACTTCTGCCAATTCTTCTGTCGTCATACCACGCAAGTCTGCAATAAAGTCTACTACATAGCGCGTGTAAGCTGTCTTGTTTTCACGACCACGCTTGGGTACTGGGGCTAAATAAGGGGCATCTGTCTCTACCAAAATCTTATCCAAAGGTAAACCTTTAGCTGCCTCCTGTATGTCAGTCGCTTTTTTAAAGGTTACTACTCCAGAAAAGGAAATGGTCATGCCAAGCTCCACAAACTTCTCCGCCCAATCCAAAGAACCTGAAAAGGAGTGCATAATCCCACCACGTGGACCGACTCCCTCACTCTTAATAATTTCATAGGTATCTTCGAGCGCATCACGGGTGTGAACCACAAAAGGTAAATCTAATTCCTTAGATAGCTGAATCTGACGACGAAAAACCTTTTCTTGAACTTCCTTAGATGCCGTCATCCAGTGGTAGTCCAAACCAATCTCGCCCAAGGCAACAACTTTTGGATGTTTTAGTTTTTCTAGCAAGTAATTCTCAACATCCGTTGTATAGGTTCCTGCTTCCGTTGGATGCCAGCCAATCGTCGCATAGAGTTGGCCATACTTATCCACTAGTTCAAGAGCACGCTCAATAGTCGGTTTGTCAAAACCAACAATATTCATCCGAGTTACGCCCATTTCAGCCGCTAAGGCAAGTTCTTCTTCTTCGCGTCCCAAAAATTCTTCCACATTCAAGTGGGTATGAGTATCAAAAATCATTTATATTTCCTCGTTTTTTCTACCTTCTATTATACCAAAAAAACTAGCCTCATCCTTATAGGAAAAAATATTTTGAAATCATTCATTTTTTCTTGACGACTTTTTTTCATAGCAGTATAATAACTCTTGTTGAAATTTTCAGAAAAGGAAAGAAAATGTTTACAAAACTAAAATATACCTTTATCGGTCGTCCCCTTAAATCCTTAACTGAAGGCGAGGGAGGACTACTTGGAAAAACGCAGGCACTCGCAATGCTATCAAGTGATGCCCTATCTTCTATCGCTTATGGACCTGAACAGGTCGTTCTCGTATTGGCTAGTCTTTCTCCGCTTGCTATCTGGTGGAGTCTCCCTATTGGCATTTTTGTCCTCTTACTATTAGCTAGCCTGACCATTTCTTATAGACAAATCATCCATGCCTACCCTCAAGGTGGAGGTGCCTATATGGTTACTCGAGAAAACCTCTCTCCTGAGTTAGGTTTGATTGCTGGGGGAAGTCTGCTTGTCGACTATATGCTAACAGTAGCCGTATCAGTGGCTGCAGGTGCGGATGCAATCACTGCTGCACTTCCCGCACTCCATCCTTACAACCTCCACATCTCCATTTTTCTGGTCTGTTTGCTCATGCTTTTGAATCTGCGAGGCTTGAGGGAATCTGCTAGTTCTCTGATGATTCCGGTCTACCTCTTTATCTTTAGTACAGTCTTCCTCTTATTGTTTGGTATCTTCCAACTATTGACAGGTTCTCTAAGCTATCATGCAACTTCTGCAATTGGTCAAACTGTCCCAAGTCTCTCAATTGTCCTGATTTTAAGAGCCTTTACCAGCGGTTCAGCTTCATTAACTGGGGTTGAAGCCATCTCAAATGCTGTTCCATTTTTCAAGACCCCTAAAGAAAAGAACGCAGCTCAGACACTGACCATCATGTCTCTGATTCTTGGATTTCTCTTTGCAGGAATTACTTTCCTAAACTACTGGATGGGGATTACACCTCAACACGGAGAAACAATCCTCTCACAAATGGCTAAAGGAATTTTAGGGGATTCAGCTCTCGGTCAGGTTGTTTATTATCTCTTCCAATTTTCAACAGCTCTCATCCTTGCCGTAGCTGCAAATACTGGTTTTTCTGCCTTTCCGATGTTGGCTTACAATATGGCTAAAAACAAGTACATGCCCCATCTCTTTATGGAGAAGGGAGATCGCCTAGGTTACTCAAACGGTATCTTAACACTAGCCTTTGGCGCTATGATTCTTCTGCTCATTTTTAACGGAAATACGGAACGCTTGATTCCTCTCTATACTATCGGAGTTTTCGTTCCTTTTGCACTTTCTCAAACAGGGATGATTCGCCATTGGAAAAAAGAAAAAGGCTCTCATTTCTTAAAATCTGCCTTTGCAAATATCCTCGGTGCCATCATTTGTTACGCTATCGTTCTTATTCTACTCCTCTTCAGACTTGGAGATATCTGGCCATTCTTCCCAATTATCCTGGTCCTAACCTTCCTATTTCTGTCCATCCACAGTCATTACCAAAAAGTGGCCAAGCAACTTCGACTTTATGAAGGGATTCAAAAACAAAGCTACGATGGCAATGTCGTCCTTGTCTTAGTAGGAAATGTTACTCGAGTCAGTGTTGGAGCGATTAATTACGCTCAAAGCATAGGAGATGAAGTTTTGGCTATGCACATTTCCACCAAGGAAACTGAGGAAAAAGACCAAGAAATCCTCCAAGAATTTGCCGACTACTTCCCAAATATTACTCTTAAAAACATTAATACCAGCTATCGCGATATTATCACACCTACAGTTCGATATGTTCGAAAGATTTCTCAAGAAGCCAAGAAAAAGAACTACACGGTTACAGTTCTTGTACCCCAATTTATCCCTAACAAACCTTGGCAAAATATCCTCCACAATCAAATGAGCCTTAAATTAAAATATGCTCTCAGATGGCACGAAGATGTCGTCGTTGCTAGCTACTCTTATCATTTGAAAGAATAAAGAAAAGCTCAAAATCAGAGAAATTATCTTCTGATCTTGAGCTTTTTCTATATGTGATTTTTTCAAGACGTCTTCTAAAATGTTTATTCTCAATCAATAACTTTAGAAAACAATCTTTTTAAATAAAAGAAAAATCAGTAGGCTCGAGTTCCTACTGACTTCTTTGTTTCATTTGTTTGGATTATGCAGCCAAAACTTTGCGTCCTTTACGACGACGAGCTGCCAATACGCGACGACCGTTTTTAGTTGACATACGGTTACGGAATCCGTGTTTGCGCGCACGACGAAGTTTACTTGGTTGATAAGTACGTTTCACGATGAATACCTCCTCATAGATTTTGTATTCGTTTAGCCGGCTATAAAGTGATCAGTTACTAAACATACTTTACTATTCTATCTGATTCTTACGTATTTGTCAATAGCTCTGACAAATGTTTCCAGCTTTTTTGCTATGAAAGCCTTATCTACGATACTGCTTCAAGAAGCGAGTCATCTTTTCCTGTATTTGGGCCAACTCATCGACACGTGGTAGATAAACGATACGGAAGTGATCTGGTTCTTTCCAGTTAAAGCCACGTCCATGTACCAAAAGCACTTTTTCTTGTTTCAAGAAATTAAGGACAAATTGTTCATCGTCATCGATACGGTACATATTGCGGTCGATTTTAGGGAAGATATAAAGACCTGCTTTTGGCTTAACAGCTGATAAACCAGGGATATCTTGAATGGCATTATAAATAAAGTTTCTTTGCTCATAGATACGACCACCAGGAAGAAGCAACTCATCCACTGACTGGTGACCACCTAGTGACGTTTGAACCACCTGTTGAGCAAGGACGTTCGAACAGAGACGCATGTTTGAGAGCATGTTGAGACCTTCAATGTAGCCCTTTACATGATGTTTAGGTCCAGACAAGACCATCCAACCAACACGGAAACCAGCGATACGGTGAGATTTAGACAAACCATTCATGCTGACACAGAAAAGGTCTGGAGCCAAACTAGCGACTGGTGTGTGGACATTGCCATCCATCACCATACGGTCGTAAATTTCATCCGCAAAGATAATCAAGTCATTTTGACGAGCAATCTCGATGATATCTAGTAAGAGTTCTTTAGGATAGAGAGCCCCCGTTGGGTTATTCGGATTGATCAAAACAATGGCCTTGGTATTTGAACTAATCTTAGACTTGATATCATCTAGGTCTGGATACCATTCCGCTTCTTCATCACAGACGTAGTGAACGGCATTTCCCCCAGCCAAGCTGACAGCAGCAGTCCAAAGAGGATAGTCAGGCATAGGAACCAAGACCTCATCGCCATTATCCAAAAGCCCTTGCATAGACATAACGATTAGCTCACTAACCCCATTTCCAAGGTAGATATCATCAATATCCACATTGGGGAATTTCTTCAGTTGACAATACTGCATGATGGCCTTGCGAGCTGAGAAAATCCCTTTGGAGTCAGAATATCCCTCACTATCACGCGCATTCATAATCAAGTCGTGGATAACCTCATCTGGAGCCGTAAAGCCAAACTCAGCTGGGTTTCCTGTATTTAGACGCAAAATCTTTTCACCATTTGCGCGCATGCGCATCGCTTCTTCCAAAACTGGACCACGGATATCATAAGCCACATGCTCTAATTTTATTGATTTGTTAAATTCTTTCATTTGAGTTCCTCTATTCATCAGGATAGTTAATATTATACCACTCCAAAAAGAAATCGTAAATCTCCCAGTACTATTCCACAAAAAAACCTTGCTTAACGCAAGGTAACAGGACAAATCCGATTTCTTTCTATTTTTGGAGAAGAAAGAGTAGATATACTTCTCTAAAAAGCTGGACAAATTGGACCAAAATCTTTGTAGAGAAACTCTGGTGATCGAAAACAAAGTCATTGTAAGGGATGGTAATTGCATGAACAAAAGAATTTCTACTTCTATCCAGCAAAACGCAAAGAAAAAATAAGTAGACTAACCAACATTAGGAATAATGTTAGACTATGCCGAGTCTAGCTGTAAAAATACCATCTCACTAACTTATTTCCTTGCCCTGTCAATTCATATTATACACTAAAATCTTTGCATTTTCAAACAAGTATACATATAAAAAGAACTCAATATTTGAGCTCTTTTTGTATGCTATTTTGCAATTTCTGCCAACATTTTCTCAATGTGTTGGATTGATTTTTCACGTCCAAGCAAGTAGATGGTATCTGGCAATTCAGGACCATGCATTTCACCTGAAACGGCGATACGGATTGGCATGAAGAGATTTTTCCCTTTGATACCAGTTTCCTTTTGGACTGCTTTGATTTGTGGGAAGATATTTTCTACCACAAACTCATCGTCTGACATGGCTTCGAGTTTGGCTTTAAAGGCTTCAAGTACAGTCGGAACGGTTTCACCAGCCATGACTTCTTTCTCTGCTTCTGTCAATTCTGGGAAATCTGAGAAGAAAAGGTCTGTCAATGGAACAATTTCGTCCACTGACTTCATTTGTGGTTTGTAGAGTTCCACCAATTTCTCAGCCTTATCAGTCAATCGTCCTGCTTCTTCAAGGAATGGTTTGGCCATTTCAAAGATAGTCTCAAGATCCGCATTCTTAATGTACTCATTACTCATCCAGTCCATTTTCTTCTGGTCGAAAGCCGCTGGAGATTTGCTAAGGCGGTTTTCATCAAAGAGGTTGATAAGTTCTTGACGAGAGAAGATTTCATCTTCCCCACCAGGATTCCATCCAAGAAGGGCGATGAAGTTAAAGACTGCTTCTGGAAGGTAACCTTTCTTGCGGTAATCTTCGATAAATTGAAGGGTGTTGGTGTCCCGTTTAGACAACTTCTTCCCAGTTTCAGAGTTGATGATAAGTGTCATGTGACCGAACTCTGGTGCTTCCCATCCAAGCGCTTCATAGACCATGAGCTGTTTTGGCGTATTAGCAATGTGGTCATCTCCACGAATGACATGAGAGATTTGCATATCGTGGTCATCAATGACAACGGCAAAATTGTAAGTTGGGTAACCATCTTTCTTTTGGATAACCCAGTCCCCACCGATATTGCCACCTTCAAATTCGATATTACCTTTGACCATATCATGCCACTTGTAAATACCAGACTCATTGACAGCCAAACGAACCGTTGGGATGATGCCTGCCGCTTCACGTTCAGCGATATAAGCTGCTTTTTCTTCTTCGCTCATGCCAAGGTATTCGTTAATGTAACGAGGTGTTTCACCTGCTGCTTCTTGACGTTCACGTTCTGCTGCTAATTCTTCTTCTGTAACGTAAGATTTGTAGGCTTTTCCTTCAGCTAAGAGTTGGTCGATATATTTTTGATAGAGTTCCAAACGCTCAGACTGGCGGTAGTTTTCATGAGTCTCTGGACTCTCATCCCAGTCCATGCCTAACCAACGAAGGTTTTCAAGCTGTGAACGTTCTCCGTCTTCGACATGACGTTTGCGGTCAGTATCTTCGATACGGATGATAAAAGTTCCACCATGGTGGCGTGCATACAAGTAGTTAAACAATGCTGTACGAGCATTACCGATGTGTAATAGTCCTGTTGGACTTGGTGCATAACGCACACGAATATCTTTTGACATATCTTCTCCTATAAAGTCTCTAGGCATCTGCCTTTTCGCTCTCTATATTATATCACAAGTCTCGCCAGAGTCCAATTTCTCTTTTCGAGAAAAAGCAAAAAGAGTGGTAAAACCACTCTTTTTTATTCTATTATAGACGAGCGTTAAGTTCTTTGCTCAATTCTTCAAATCCTGGTTTACCAAGAAGGGCAAACATGTTACGTTTGTAAGCTTCAACACCTGGTTGGTCAAATGGGTTGATGGCATTCAAGTAACCTGAAAGGGCGATGGCCAATTCGAAGAAGTAGATTGTGTAACCAAGAGTGAAGGCGTCTTGCTCAGGAAGAGTTACGTACATGTTTGGCACGTCACCGTCAGTGTGGGCAAGAAGAACACCGTCAGTTGCTTTTTTGTTAACGAAGTCAACGTCTTTTCCTTGAAGGTATCCAAGTCCGTCAAGGTCTTCTTCCAAAGTAGGGATGATCACGTTCTTACGTGGTTTGTCTACACGGACAACTGTTTCAAACATGATACGAGTTCCTTCTTGGATAAATTGACCCAATGAGTGCAAGTCTGTTGAGAAGTTAGCTGAAGTTGGGTAAATCCCTTTTTGGTCTTTTCCTTCTGACTCACCAGCCAATTGTTTCCACCATTCTGAGAAGTATTGAAGTGATGGCTCGTAGTTTACCAAGATTTCAGTTGCATAACCTTTACGGTAAAGGATGTTACGAACAGCTGCATATTGGTAAGCTTCGTTTTCAGAGATTTTGTCTGAAGTATAGTCTTTACGAGCTGCGTTAGCACCTTCCATAAGGGCTTTGATGTCTGCACCTGACGCAGCGATTGGAAGCAATCCAACTGCTGTCAATACTGAGAAGCGTCCACCGATATCATCTGGAACAACAAATGTTTCCCAACCGTTAGCATCTGCTTCAACCTTAACAGCACCTTTTTGGCGGTCAGTTGTTGCGTAGATACGTTTGTTAGCTTCTTCTTGTCCGTATTTCTTAACCAAAAGTTCTTTGAAGACACGGAAAGCAATCGCTGGTTCAGTTGTTGTACCTGATTTAGAAATCACGTTTACTGAGAAATCTTTATCTGAAACGTACTCTACCAAGTCAGCAAGGTAAGTAGATGAGATTGAGTTCCCAGCGTAAAGGATTTGTGGTGCTTTACGTTCTTCTTTTGTTTGCAAGTTTGCAAAGTGGTGGTTCAAGAAGTCAATGGCAGCTTTCGCTCCAAGGTAAGATCCACCGATACCGATAACCACCAAAACATCGCTGTCTGCTTTGATTTGCTCAGCAGCTTTCAAGATGCGGTCAAATTCTTCGCGGTCATAGTTTTCAGGAAGGTCCAACCAACCCAAGAAGTCGCTACCAGCACCAGTTCCTTTACGGATCAATTCGTCTGCTGCTGTAACTTGTGCTTGCATGTATTCCACTTCATGTGGTGCAACAAATTTGTCTAATACTTTTGAATAATCAAATTTAATATGTGACATAGTATTCCTCCAAAATTTCTTCTTTTCTATCATAACGCTTACTAACAATTTTTTCAAGTTTTTATACTAAAAATTTCCAATTTTTATCACAATTCAAACGTTTGCGTAAAAACACGATTCTATAAAGATTCGTAAATAATGAATAAAAAAACGACTAAGATTCTAGTCGTTATAATTCATTCAATAAATACTCAAATAATTCTAAGTTGCCATCTTCTTCATTGACCAAGAATTCTGGATGCCACTGCAAGCCGATAATGCGGTGTTCGTCGATAGATTCGATTGCTTCAACAGTTTGATCACGTGGATCCACAGCCGTCACACGGAAATTGGGTGCCAGATCTTTAATGCTCTGACGATGCACTGAATTAACCTGACTTTCTTTACCAAACAATTTAGATACTACACTGCCATCCACTGTCTCAATAGAATGTGAAGTCCCAAAAGGTAGACCTTGCCAATGACCTTCAATATCCTGATTGAGTGTCCCACCAAAGGCAACGTTGACAAGCTGAACGCCACGGCAAATGGCTAAGATTGGCTTGTTCTGACGCAAGGCTTCTTGTAGAAGAGCTAGCTCAAACTCGTCGCGAGTTAGGTTATAGTCGTCGCTATCAATTGTTTTTTCCTCACCATAAAACTGAGGATGAACATTTTGTCCCCCAGTCAAGATAAGCTTATCAATCATTTCTACATAGTCATGGACCACCGACTCATCACCAACTGGAATGACCAAAGGAAGTCCGCCAACCTGACGAATACTCTCAGCAAATTTACAAGAGACTGATGAATGAATATTTTTTCCTTCTGCGTCCACAGGACATAGATTTGCTGCAACTCCAACAACTGTTCTTGCCATCACTGATTTCCTTTCCTTCTCCATTGATAATCTTATCTTATCATCCTTGCCCACTCCTGTCTAATATGTATTTTTTAAGTCCGTGATAAAAATTTTTTATCAGAAAAAGTTGCCCAAAATTAGGACAACTTTTTTGCTTATACTCAATGAAAATCAAAGAGCAAACTAGGACGCTGACGTGGTTTGAAGAGATTTTCGAAGAGTATTATTCAAAGACAAATTGATTGTGATAAAGTTCGGAGTAAAAGCCTCCAAGCTTGAGTAATTCATGGTGATTTCCTTGTTCGATAACCTCACCATCCTTAAGGACAATAATCTGATCGGCATTAAGAATGGTTTTCAAGCGATGGGCAATCACAAAACTAGTTCTTCCTGCTACAATCGCCTCCATAGCATTTTGAATCTTGCTCTCTGTTACAGTATCCACGTTTGATGTTGCCTCATCCAAAATTAAGACCTGGGGATCTGTCATCAGGGTTCGAGCAATGGAAATCAACTGCTTCTGACCGGTTGAGAATACGCTCTGGTCATCATTAATCAAAGTATCATAATTATCTGGCAGGCTTTCGATGTAGTCATGGATGTGTGTAGCCTTAGCTGCCGCTTCTACCATTTCTTGACTAGCATCAGGGACACCAAAGCGAATATTGTCTCGGATGGTTCCGCTAAATAAAACTGAATCCTGTAAGACAATTCCCACCTTACTTCGCAAACTGTCTAAATCAAACTCGCGAATATCTGTTCCATCAAAGCTGATACTACCTGCATCCACATCATAAAAACGATTGATTAAGTTCATGATGGTTGTTTTCCCCGAACCTGTCGGACCAACAACCGCAATCATCTTCCCTTTTGGCGCTGAAATGCTAACATCTTTTAGAATCGGTTTCCCTGGCAGGTATGAAAAGTCTACCTTGCGAATCTCCACACCCTCTTTTAATTCATTAAAGACTGGAGCATCTTGAGGACGAATTTCTTCTTCTGCATCAAACATTTCTTGGATACGTTCTGCACCTGTAAAAGCAAGTTGCAAACTTCCCCAACTCGCTGCCAATTGGATAATTGGTTGGTAATATTGCTGAGAAAACTGGGTAAACATGACAATCAAACCCAGAGCTGTCGCTGTCTCGATATTCTGATCATTCAGTAAAACAGCTGAACCGACAAAAATAACAATAGCTGTATTGACCAAGCTCATTCCGTTCATGACAGGAAAGAGAATTCCTGAAAACATTCTGCCCTTAAAGGTTGCTTTACGGACACGCTCGTTTTGCTCAACAAAACCTGCAATCACATCATCTTGAATACCTTGAACAATAACGGCTTTCTGACCCGAAATACTCTCATCCATATAAGCATTGAGCTTCCCAACTTCCTTTTGTTGGAGGTTGGTGTATTTTCTTGCCAATTTCAAAATGACAATCAACATGATGACAGCTATCGGAGTGCTAGCAATCGTAATCAAGGCCAAGGTCACATTTTTTGCGAACATGACAATCAGCAAGCCAATATAAAGGGCAATATTGGTCATAACAGACACCAGACTTTCGTTGAAAGCCTGTAGGATGTTATCCAAATCACTGGTAAAACGTGACAGGATATCACCATCTTGATGGCGGTCAAAGAAGGAAACAGTCAAGCGAGAAAGCTTGCCAAAAAGTCCCTTACGCATCTCATTTGTCGATTCGGCAATAATACGGCTCATCAAAACCATATAGATAAGACTCGACACCACGAGCACAATCAAAATATAAGCAAGATTAATCAAGAGTCCTAATAGACTTTGCCAAACTATATCAGGATTTCCATTTTGATAAGCTATAACTAAATTAGCTAGTTCCGTGACTGTTTGACCTGCAAATACTGGAAAGAGGGCTTGTGCAATCGTTGCAATGATAATCATAGCAATAACAACGACAAAAGATATCTTATAAACTCTAAAATAGTTCCAAAAGAATTCAAATGTCTTCATCCTACTCCTCCTTTCCTTTTTGCGTCTCGTAAATTTCACGATAGACCGGGTTTGATGCAACCAAGTCAGTGTGTTTGCCTTGACCAATCAAGCGACCTTGGTCAAGCACTAAAATTTTATCAGCATGCACAACAGAGCTAATCTTTTGTGCGATGATAATCGTAGTCGTCCCCTTCAAATCCTTGTTGAGAGCTTCTTGAACCAAACGTTCCGATTTGGCATCAAGGGCAGAGGTTGAATCATCAAAAATCAAGATACGAGGATTGCTGACAATCCCACGCGCAATAGACATTCGTTGCTTCTGTCCACCAGAAAAGTTAGTCCCACGTTCCTCAACTGGACTTTCAAAGGCCAAGTCCATACGACTAATAAATTCACTGGCCTGGGCGATGCGAGCCGCGCGTTCCATTTCTGAAACTGTCGCATCTCCCTTACCTTGTCTGAGATTATCTGCGATGGTTCCACTAAAGAGAATGGCTCTTTGTAGGACGATAGAAACTGTCTTACGAAGCGTCCCTTCACTAACTGTCCGAATGTCCTTTCCACCAATCTTGATCGAACCTTGCTGAGGATCAAATAATCGTGGAATCAATTGAGCCAAGGTTGATTTTCCTGCACCAGTTGCTCCGACAACCCCAACCATTTCACCAGCTGCGATATCGAAGGATACATCTTTTAGGATAGGTTCTTCATCATTTGGATAGGTGAAGGTTACATGTTCAAAGCTGAGACTTCCTTCTAAAACTTCATCTTCCACATCATTGAAAGTCATAGCTGGTTCTGTATCAAGGATTTCACGAATACGACGGAGGGAAATCATAGCACGAGTGACTGAATTCCCCAAAAATCCAACCATGACGATGGTAAAGATAATCTGACTCAGGTAGTTTACAAAGGAAGCAATGGATCCAACAACTGATGGATCTGACTCTGCCATACCGGCTACAAGCCAGATTGAGAGAAAAACAGCCCCGTAAGAAATCAACATCATTGCAGGTTGCATAACAGAAAAGGCATAACCGATATAAAGGTTTTCTCCCAACAATTCATCTGACACCTGCGTAAATTTATCAAACTGATCTTTTTCTCGGACAAAAGACTTAACCACGCGCACACCACGCAAATTTTCTTTAGCAATGGCATTGATACGCTCTAGTAAGGTCTGGAATTTTGCAAAGCGTGGTCCCACAACTCCCATCATAAAACCCATTATGGCAACAATCAGAATGACCATAAGAACTAGCACCCACCACAGTGAAGGTAGGGTGACAACTGCTAGAATAAAGGAACCGATAAACAAAAGTGGTAGTCGAAAGAGGATTTGGAAGGTCATCATAACGACGTTTTGAATCTGGTTGATATCGTTGGTCATACGAACGACAAGGTTCCCTGCATTAAACTTCTCAATATTGGCGTATGAAAAAGTTTGAATCTTACGAAAGGCATCTTCACGTAAGTCAGACGAAACTCCTTGAGCAATGTAAGCTGCTAACACTACATTGATCCCACCTGCAACCAAACCAATCAAGGCAACAAGAATTAACCAAAAACCGATAGTATAAATAGCTTCATTATCACCTGTTAGTAGGGCCTCTAAAACCTCCTGCAAATAACGTGGTTGCAAGAGTGAACTCGTTACCATTAGACCTGTCATAACCAAGGAAGCCAGGGCCTGCCATTTATAGGCTTTTATTTTCTGAAACAGCATATTTCCCCCTTATAAGATAGACAAAAGGGGACGACAGTTCTGTCAGTCCCTTCTTATGCTTTCATGTTGATACTATTCTAACAAAAAAGAATGCTATTGTCAAAGCACTCAGCTCTCAGAAGCTTGTGCAAGCACGACATTAGCATTCTATCAATCCTTTAAAAATTCTTCTAAATTTAGTGCTGAATTTTATTGTTCTGAACTAGCTTGCTCGTCTAGCTTAATTCGTCCAATTTCACGGTAGCTACAGTCCCCAACAATCTGGACTGAGAACTGACCATCTTCGTACTCTAGAATCGTCACACTTCCGTTATCAAGACCATGTGGATGCATGCCGTTAATGAGGTAAACAATGGTACCAATAGTCATTCCATGGCTGACTACCAGAGCATTTCCTCCCCCATTGGCTTCCATTTCCTTGGCAATGGCTTCAAAACCTTCCCAGATACGACCACTTAGTTTTTCCCATCCTTCAGCCCAGCCTGCTGTATCCACTTCTACCAGACCTTCAGCTAGCTCCGCATAGGACAAACGATGCACATGATCAACATTAAAGATACGAGGAATGATGCCCATAAATAGGTCCCCATCATAAGCACCATCAAAGCTACCAAAACACCACTCACGGATTCTCTTATCCATACGATAAGGAATTTGTCCTGTCAAACCTAGTTCCTCAAGGATAATTCCCATAGTCTGGATGGTACGTCCTGAGTCACTTGAATAAGCACGCTCAAACTTTAAGCCTGATTCACGCAAGCCAATTCCCAGTTCGTGAATACCTCGCTCACCTTCAGCTGTTAAAGGAGTATCACTCCATCCTTGAGCACGCCCAATCGTATTAAACATTGTTTTCCCATGACGCACTAGATACAATTTTACACTTGCCATTTTTGGTCCTCCATATGTATCTATTATAGCATGATTTCAGGTAAAAACCTCGTCCAAACTACTCTGTGCCCTTCTTTGAAGGTGCTAATTTTGAAGACCTAGCAGTCTCTTTTTTGCTCCCTTCTTCTGTTTTCTCCTCATTTCCTTCTTTGGACTTGTTTTCTGTTTTCTCAGACTTTTGACCGGTCTTTTTTAAAGGAGAAAAGTGAAATTCAAACTTATTTTTTCCTGTGTCAATAGTCGTTGTGAAGAAATTCTCGTCATTTCGATAAGTTGACTTCCCTACATTAAATGACTGCTCTCCATTTTCAGAAAAAGCTTTTTCATAGGTTCTCTTAGCCATAGCAAATGCAAGAAGTTTTTGTTTATTTAAGGCATAATCCTGATGATGTGCTACTTGCCGATTTAGATAAAACTGCAACAAAAGACTAAAAATTCCAGCAATAGTGATAGCGTATAGGAGAACTCCTGCTCTAACTTTTTTCTTTTTCAACACGATAGATAAATTCCCTCTCTAGTCCCTTTTCAAACTGAAAGTGAAAGTGCAGCTCCTGCCCTTTTTCTTGAATTCGAGCTGATTTTAGACCGTAGACCATGGGTTGATAACCACGTCCACTGGCATCTGTTTTCCGGAAATCATTTGACTTTGATTTACCCATGGAAATGGGTTTACCTTCCTGTCTGAGGTAAAGCCTATCATTCTCCACTTTTTCAAATTGGGCTCGATTCAGCTCTGCTTCTAGCTGATCCACAAATAAAAGCCATTCTTTTTGCTCACTTCTCTGCTGGTAGCGAACCTCTGAAACCAAGAGCTGACTCATAGCTTGAAAGAGGAGCAAGCTACCACTAATAACGATAAGGGCAACCAAGGATTCTAAAAGTGTAAAAGCTCTGACCCTACTTGTCTTGAATCGCCAGTAATTTCTCCGTTCCATGGTATACCTCCAAACCTTGCTCATTCGAGACAACATGAACCGTAAGGCCATTGACAGTCAACTGCTTTTGTCCAGTCTGCAAGGCCATACGAGCCACTCGCAAAACTTCTTCCTGTTTTAGAAGTTCTACTTCTCTTTTTCTACTTTCTTGAATCTGTCCCAGCAAGAGGGTTGCTATACTGGCAAAAATGGCTAGTGAAATCACTGCTTCCAGTAAAATAACCGCCTTAATTTTTTGCTTCTTGAATACGTTTAATCTTTCCATTTCCTAGATATAGTTGGTAGCGAACCACTTCTTTCCTTGTTTGAAATCTCACGCTAGCTAGAGACGAATTCCCTCCAGCCTTATCAAAGGTAATTGACTGATTAGACTGCAATTGAATGCCTTTAGGAATAGCCAATTTCTGATAGCCATTCCCAATACTTGTCTCTTCTAAAATCAAGTTCATCTTTTGCTGACTAGCCAGACTTCGCTTCTGGGTTTCTCGATAAAGTTCCTCAAACTCCATAAAGAAAATCTGTTCTTCCACAGCTGCAAAAGTGGATTGAACTGAACTTGACAAACCCAAGGCTAACAGGCTGACTATTCCTAAGACCAATAAACTTTCTAGCATGGTAAAGGCCCTAATCTGCAACTGACTGACTCTTATTTTGCTTGGCATGATACTCTTTATAGGCTTTTGCTTGCTCAGCAGTAATGCGTCCATCTGCCTGTAATTTGCTTAGACTAGCATCTTCATTTTTATCCAGACTATAGAGTTCTGCTTGGCTTTCTACCACCTTAACGACAGCTGCTTTCCCCTTATCATTGACTGCATCCTTTTGCTTGGTAAGATTTGGAACAAAAAGTAAAAGTAGGACGCTAATGATAAGCAACACCACCAACATTTCTACCAGTGTAAAAGCTTTTGCCTTCGTTTCTTTTAATTTCATCATCATTTTTTTCATCTAAAAATTTACCTCCATATTTTGATACATTGGCAGCAACATGGCTGCGTACAATAAAACGATTAGCAGGGCTACAAAAATAAAGACCAGTGGTTGAACAAGGTTCATGGTCCGATTGACTCGGGTAAAGAAGGATTCCCAGGTTTTTTCCGCATAGATTTCCAATTCACTTCCCAACTTGGATTTAACCTCTCCATATTCAATGATTAATCCCAACTCCTTTCTAAAGAAGGGATAGGTCTGAACAACTTTCGAAAATTCATGCCCATTTTGCAAGGCTTGATCTAAATCGTATCCAATTTCCTTAAAAAGAGGATCTCCTTGCTCCTGCATCATCTGGAAAATCTGTGCCAACTCTAAACCTTGTCCAATCATATTTCCCCATTCCCGAGCATAATAGGCAGTTAGATAGTACTGAACAAACACACCTAGAAATGGAAATTTAGCCAGAAAAGAGAAGACTGATATCTTCCTAGATTTTCTGTAGAATATCAGTCCTGTTAAAGATGCAAGACTTAGTGCCAGAATAAGTCCGAGAAAAATCTGTGGCAGGTTACTAATCACTAAGGTAGCTATGTTACTACTATCCAGTTGGGGCAAGAGATAATTCCGCAATCCTAGCATAATTAACAGTAAAAAAGCTAGCAAAATAAGTGGGTAGGTCGCAACTTCAATTAACTTCTTCTTGACCTTAGCAAGATTATCCAAATATTCTTCAATTTTCCCCAAACTCAAATGGAGATTTCCATGAACTTCAGCCAATGAAAGCTGAGTGACAATCGCACTCGAAAAACCTAAATTCCCCATCATTTCCGAGAAAGATTTTCCTTTCGATAGTCCTAGGCGCATCTGCGAAACATATTCCTTCTCCAACAAAAGACTTCTATCAAGAAAGGAAATGATTTCTACCAAGTGAAAACCACTAGAAAACAAATTGTTAAAGAGAGTGATGATTTTCTTCTGCTTACTGGTAGCTAATTTTCTCCGTTTCAGCTTGAAGGGCAGTGATATGTCCGTCTTTAAGAAGCTGATCAATTTGCTCATTCCACTTTTCTGCCTGGTGTTCTGAATAATTTTGGTTTGCAAAATCAATAATTCCTCCTCCCCCGATTAGTCTCTGGTAGCAAACACCTTGTAAAACAACTGCGAGTTCATCTTCACTAACACCAAGTTCTAAAAGACGCTCATAGACCCCACGAATACTCTTTGCATGTATGGTCGAAAACACTGTAGCTCCCGTTAAGCTCGCTCTTACAACAGCACGGGCTGTTTCGCTATCCCGGATTTCTCCAATGATTAAAAGATCTGGTCGGTGTCGCAAAGAAAGTTTTATCAAGTTTTCATAACTCAATCCAATAGCTTCATTGAGTTGTAATTGCAGCATCTCTTCTTGCTTAATCTCGACTGGATCCTCAATGGACATGACTTGTTGTCCCTTAAACAATGACTTAGCTAATTCATGCATTAAGGTAGTTTTGCCACTTCCTACAGGTCCTGCAAATAGATAAAGGCCGCGTTGCCTAAAGCCCTTTTCTAGTTCCTTAAGGTCTTGAAACCAGAAGCGCAACTCTTGTTCTTCATCGTGCAAAAGGCGAATAACTAAACTCTCATGACCACGATAATCTCCTACCGTCGATAAGCGGAGTGAAGAAACCTTGCCATCATGCTGATAATCACAGGACCCAAGCTGACTACGACGCTTTTCTCCAACATTCATCCCCGCAATAAATTTAAAATGACTAATCACTGCGCCCAACTTTTCAAAGTCATAGCTATTAATCAAACGCCTTTCATCACCTATTCGCATATGCAACTCATAACCCTTGTCCTTGGGAATAAAATAGATATCCTGAGCTCCATCCTTTTTTGCGAGACTAATCAATTCTTGTGCAAGTGCTTGTACCATATTCCCTCCTCAGTTAATTATTCGAAGAAAATACAAAAAAAAGAACAACTTTATTAAAAAGTTGTTCCATCTTTTTTGATGCGACACGTCCGGTGGATTTCTAAACCAGTTTGTTTTTCATAACCCGGTCTGAATTTTTCATCTGGTATAACTTGACCATCTTCCAGTAAAGCCAAGGAATGATATTGCTGCAGAAATTCATCACATTCCTCACACCAACGCTTATCCTCCGGATTCCAAAATATGGTCATTAAGTCTCCTCGACTTTTATATAGTGGAATTTTCTTTTCCAGTTCAAACCAGCAAGATTTATAATACTTCAAGGCATCATAGTAATTTTCAAATTTCTTACTACTAATGACGTCTTCTTCCCATCCTTCTATGAACCACCAAGGTTCAAAATCCCCGTACATTTCTATAACTCGATACATAGTTTCATTTCCTTTGTATCGTATATTATAGCGAAATTTTAAGAACAATGAAAGAAATTTGCTTGCTTTCACGAATTATCTAATATTTTCAAAAAATCCAGCTATTCTAAAAAGAATAACTGGATTCAAAATTCGATTAACCTTCTGAAATATCGTTTTCAATGATAACCTTAATCGCATGATGATCTGCAGCCTTACCAAATACTTCATAGGCCTTTTCAATTTCACTTAGTTTGAAGTAATGAGTTACCAATTTTTCTGGTTCAATTTTATGACTTTCTAAAGCTTTCAAAAGCTGAGGAGTTGTGTTGGTAGAAACCAAACCGGTAGTTACGTTAATGTTACGAATCCATAGAGTATCCAAATCAAACTGAACTGGCTTACCATGCACACCACAGTTGGCTACTGTTCCATCTACACCGATAATCTTTTGGCAGAGATCAAACGTTTCAGGAATACCAACAGCTTCTATAGCAACATCCACACCTCTACCATCTGTTAAATCATAAATTTCTTGAATTGCTTTTTCAGGGTCTGAAGAATTAATCTTATGAGTAGCACCGAAAGAAACTGCAGTATCCAAACGGTTATCGTCTAGGTCTACCATGATCAATTTAGCAGGTGAATAGAATTGAGCAGTCAATAGAGCTGCTAAGCCAACTGGACCTGAACCAACGATAGCCACACTACAACCAGGCTCTACTTTCCCTTTTAAGACACCAATTTCATAACCAGTTGGTAGGATATCAGATAACATAACCAAGGCTTCATCAGACAAATCAGCTGGAGTGTGGTAGAGAGTATTATCAGCATGAGGAACACGAAGATATTCTGCTTGCATACCGTCGATCAAATGTCCAAAAATCCAACCGCCTTCGTCTTCACAGTGGGCATAGATTCCCTTTTTACAGTAGTAGCATTTACCACAGGCACAAACACAAGAAATCAAAACTTTATCGCCTTTTTTGAAGTTTGAAACGCCTGCTCCAACTTCCTCTACAATACCAATTCCCTCATGTCCAAGGATAGTTCCACTCTTACAAGCAGGAACATCCCCTTTAATGATATGTAGGTCAGTACCACAAATAGTAGTCTTAACGATACGCACAATAGCATCTGTTGGCTTGCGAATAACTGGTTTGTCAACATCAACAAATGAAGCAAGTCCTGGTTTAACATAAGTATAGGCTTTCATAAAGCTTACCTCCGTTTTTTTATTTGTATTGTTTATATCATAATTGTAAGCCTTTTCATAAATAAAATCAAGTAATATGTGAAGGAAATAACAAACTAAATTAAAAAAAGTAGAAACTAAACTAGTTTCTACTTTAGAGATTATGCTTGATAACGTTTTTCACCATCAAGGTAAGTTGCTACCAATTCCAAATCCTTATCAAGAACGATAAAGTCAGCATCGTAGCCTTCACGGATTTGTCCACAAACGTCATCAATATGAACTGATTTTGCTGGGTTGAGACTGGCCATCATAACTGCTTCATGTGGATTTGCAATACCCCATTCAACAACATTTTTCAAACCGTCTTTAAGTTTGAGAATAGAACCTGCCAAGTTCCCAGTAGATTTAAGACGTGCAGTACCATTTGCAACCACAACTGGGAATTCTCCTAGCATGTAGTCACCATCTTGCAAACCACCCGCTGTCATACAGTCAGTGATAAGAGCAATATTTTCAGTACCTTTTTGTTTAAGTAGAATGTCACAGGCCTTAGGATCAACGTGATGCCCATCGCAAATCAATTCAGCATAAGTATGTGGCAATTCATACATAGCACCAACCATACCAAGCTCACGGTGAGTTAAGCCACGCATACCATTATAAGCATGAACCCAAACACTTGCACCAGCGTCAACAGCCTTCTTAGCCTGATCAAAAGTTGCATTTGAGTGACCTAAAGCAACAGTAACACCCTCACCAGTAACCGTACGTACAAAGTCCTCAACACCTTCACGTTCAGGTGCAAGGGCAATTTTATTTAGAAGACCATTAGCAGCCTTCTGCCAAGCACGAAATTCATCCATGCGAGGATCTTTCATGTAAGCAGGGTTTTGAGCTCCTTTAAATTCCTCAGTAAAGTATGGACCTTCAAAGTAAATCCCACGAATTTTAGCACCAGAAGCCTCTTGATAACGCGCACCAATATTTTCAGTAACAGCTAATAATTGTTCGTATGATGATGTTAGAGTAGTTGGTAGGAAACTAGTAACACCTGTGCTAAGAAGACCCTCACTCATTGTATGAAGAGTACCTTCGATGTTATTATCCATAACATCAACCCCACCAAATCCGTGAATATGTGTATCAACAAGACCAGGAGCAATACTATAACCAGTATAGTCAATAATTTCTGCGTCCTCAGATACTTGATCCACATGCTTACCAAATTTTCCATCAACTAGTTCAAGAAAACCACCACGGCGCACACCATGAGGATAGAAAAATTGATCCGCTTTAATATATTTAGGCATAATGATAACCTCCGTAATTCATTTTTCTAATATTTATTATGTCAATTACATTATAAACCTTTCTGTGTAATTTGTAAATGGTATAGACCTATTATAGTTAAATTTATAAAGAAATAAATTAAGATTTAGTAAACATATAGTAAAACTAGAATATAAAAAATTAACTTTACAAGAAAATTTGAAAAAAATATTAAATAATTTTAAGTAACTCCTAGAGAAAAAATTGGAAGAAAAAATAAAAAGACAAGGCTCGAAAACCTTGTCGTTATTACTATACCGGCGGCCGGGGTCGAACCGGCACGTCCTTGCGGACACTGGATTTTGAGTCTAATATTATTAGTTTTAAATCTCAGAAATATTGATTTTATAAGCTTTTTTTCCATAATATTTTTTAAAACTTAGTATCACTTCCAAAGTTTAGATACTTTTTAGTAACTATAAAATGCTAGAAAGTATACTCCTTATTAAAAAGAGTTTTGGACTAGTTTTGTGCAATTTTATTACCCATATCCGTAATAAGAGAGGCTAAATTAATTGCCTTTAATGATTGTAGAAATTGGTTGTGAATATCATTAGACACATAACCAGCTAGCAAAATATGCTCAGCCATGTCATATTGCTTAATCAAGAGAATCTTATCATGTTTTTCATTAAATAAAATCGCACTAATTGCTGTATTAAAGACTGGAAAACGAAAACTCGCACATTGTGAACAATAAGGAATATCTCCCTCATCTTTTAAAAATTTTTTCTCCAAAGGATGCCCACATTCGGGACAACAAGTCATTGTTTTGTCAAATATAGAAGCCTCTTTTTTAAAGTTCTTAAAAGTAATTTTACCAGTAAAATCGAGACCACGCAAGACATTGAAATAAATCAAGACTTTATTTAAAATTTATCTTATGATATACTAAACTTATCAGCTATTGGTTCTGAAAAAGTGTCTGCCACAGTTTTACTACAAATTCTCATGACTTGTGCCAAGATTTATAAAAAACGGATAGCTATAATAGCTCTTAGAGCAAAAACATGACATATAGGAGGTTAAAGACATGTCATACTTTTATCTTTTTATCGCCATTGTAGGAGAGATATTGGGAACTAACCTTTTGAAATTATCAGACGGTTTTACAAAGCCTATTCCAACCGTTTCTGCCCTACTTAGCTATGGCGTTTGTTTCTATTTCTTATCACTAGCAATGCAAAAAATTCCTGTAGGAATAGCTTATGCAACATGGTCAGCTGTCGGTTTAGTTTTGATAGCCTCTATCTCAGTAATGATTTTCAAAGAAACACTAAATGTTTATAGCATTATCGGTTTAATTTTGATTATCATTGGTGTTGTCATGGTTAACTTATTAGGAAATGCAGGACATTAATAAAACCGGCTCTATACTATTTGTAGTGGGTAAATCCCCTATGGATATTATGGAGCCTATTTTGTTGTAGAAAAAAAGTTCCATAAGAACTATAATGAAAAGCTAGAATTCTGTCAATATTTTGGACACATTTTGGGAGGGAATTTTGAAGACTAGCGTCCTCCTAATTTTCCCAATAAGTTTTAACTTCTTCAAAAATCTTATTCAAAAGTTCTGCATCTTTTTCTGACAACTGATTTTTTTCTATAACTCTATCTTTTAGTTCTGTTGCCTTTATTTTATTTCTTGCCACCGAAACTGCTATTGAATGTTTCAAAATATCAAACTCATCCTTTGAAAAGTTTGCAATATTGGTAAGATCTAATTGTTCTAGAGGTAAACTACTGATAATTGAATAAGGTTTTTGTCCCAGCAAATAATCTGTAGTAGTCCCAAAGATATTTGCCAATTTCACAACGAATTCTAATCCTGGTTCTAACGTTCCATTCTCCCACCGAGAATATGTCCCTTGTTGAACTCCAATTAATTCCGATATTTGTACTTGAGTTAACTTTTTTGATTTTCTGAGAGTTTTTAACCTCTCTGAAAATTTATAATCCTCTGTATACATAATTCTCCTATAGATATTCTTATTCGTATATTTTAGCTTGACAAAATATTCCAAACGGTATAAAATAGAATTATTCCATAAGGAATATTTATTTTGAGATTGAATATTCCATTGAGAATATTATAGCATAAAAGGAGGTAAAAGCGTATGTAACTAGTAGTCGATTTAAAAAATTTTAATAAAGGAGGTAAGATTCGACAAAATAAAAAATCTTGAAACAAATGTGCCGTTCGTTCCAAGATCAAAACATATTATGTAACAATTATACCACAGAAAACTCTTCAGTTGCACAAGAAAATTTCGGAGGTTTCACAAAAAGATGACCAATAAAGAGTTAGTCAATCAAATTTCTGGCCTAAACTCTACCTCTACTCTTAAAAATTGGATTCAACTGATTAAAGAGATAAGTGGCAAGGAATTTAAGAAAATTAAAGTTCCTATCAGTAGAAATCCCAGAACTCATCAATTAAGTTATACAGTTGCCTATGATTTTACAGACGAAGACCTTAGACAATTTCAAAAGTTAGCTAAACTAAAACTTGAAATAGGTCTAAAAGAGGCTATACAAGCCGTATTTGGGAGTCTAGCAGACAATGAGCATGAATCCCTAAACCAAGTAATAGATGAGCTCTACGATGAACTGAGCGCCTTAAAACAGGAATTTAAGCGAGAAATGCGACTGATAAAAATTGAGAATTCCAACCTAAAAAAGAAAATCCAAGATATTGAAGAGTCGATGCAAACCGGCTTACTAGGGTTTGTTAACAAGAGGTCAAAAAATAGGTTCGGCTAATAGCGAGTTTTCGGCTGAGCCATGAGGCAGAAAGCCGAAAATGAGCGTAGATGCGGACGGACCATTTTTGACCGATAGGGTGTGTAGTAACACCACCCTCTGCAAGTTAGGTGTACCATCGAAAGAATTCAGTATTTCCAAGGGTTTCGGAGATTTTAAGGGTGGCAAAATTAAGCAAAAAGTTGAATCAAAATCTATGGCAAAAAATGAACATTTACGTTCTGTATTTGACTGGATTCAAATTCAGTTTGATAAGACTGAATTTTCGCCAAGAGAAATAATCGAAGACATTCTATTTCTTGACTATGACCTATTTATTGAGAATAAAGGGAGCCTTAAATACTATAACTATGATAGCCAGCTTCATTATGGGAATATCCGTATCTACTATGGAGCGAAAGAGTCGTCCTACATGCTTGTCATGTCAGGACAGGCACTCGAGTTCTATAGAGATATGGTATTAGATCCAAATAGTCTGTCCGAAAGACAGTTTTTGAACAACCTCTACTACAATTACAATCAATTTTCAGTAAGACGAATTGATATTGCAATAGATGATTTTAATGAAACACCCTATTTCACTCCTAATCAACTTCTAAAGGTTTGTCAGAAGAAACGCTTTATATATGGAAAAAGCACCTACTACAATACCTACGGAGATGAAACAATCGGTCAGACCTTATATTTAAGAAAACCCAATGATGATGAAAGACTTAGAATTTACGATAAGCGCTTAGAACGAGCTGAGAAGCTCGGGATCAGCAAGCGGTATATAGAAAATTGGATAAGAACTGAGTTAGAACTTAGGAAAGAAAAAGCTCACTACTTCATTCAAGAATGGTTGCATTCAGAAATAGATCTTCTCAACTTTACCAAGGGATATCTCAAAGAAAAAGTGAGATTCTATAGTGATAGTCACTTCTCAAAACCCTTGAGATCTTGGGAAAAGTTTTTAGGTCACTCAAAACCTGTCTCTATCATTATTTCAAAACAAAAAACAGAACTAGAACAAAAATTAGAATGGTTTACCTATAAAGGTTCTGGAGCTATTCTAAAAGCGTATAAATTTCTATACGACAATAATTTACTGCATGAGTATGAGAAATCTAACTATCTCGCACTCAACAAAATGGAATATCCACCAGATTTAGCAAGTGGATTAATAGAAAGGGCAATTCTCTTTAAAAGAGAAGATTTAATCCCTACAATCAAAGAAAATATCAAAAGGAGAAATTAATTATGGCAAAAATGCTTTCACAAAATGACTGGAATTTTAATAACATTGGAACAAAATTTGAATTGGATGAAGTTATTCCAAAATTTGAAACTGAAGTCCGAGCAGATGCAAACGGAGAAATTATCAAAAACCGAGATGGTAGCGAAAGACGTTTTAATACCGATAAAATCATTGGTTGGAAATACAATGTAACAATCAAGGATGGACAATTCAAAAAGAAATCAACCCAAGTCTCAGTAGACAATCCAGAAGCTTTAGTTGATAATGACTATATCCAAGCAATGGATGAAGTACCAGTAACATTTGACAATTTACAAGCTACTATGATTAGCACGACAATGTATTACAAGGCGGATGCAATCCATCTAGTAGATGTAAAACAAAAATAAGTATCAGACAAGGGGAGTTAATCCTCCCCTTACTTAATCTAATTAGAAAAGGAGAGCACATGATTAAAACTGTAACAAAAGATGACCTTATCGAACTTGGATTTGCTCCAGGAACTGCAAGAAAGATTATCCATACTGGCAAATTACTATTAGTGAATCGTGGTTTTAATATCTACGATAACAAACGGATTGGTACAATTCCAGCCAGTGTCGCTGAAGAACTACTAGGAATTGAACTCCAGAAAGAAGCATAATGAATGACTATTCGTAAAACTAAAAGTGGTAAATGGACCGTTGATGTTTCTAATGGTTTCCACCCCGTCACACAAAAAAGAATACGTATCATTCGAAAAGGATTAAAATCTAAAAAGGAAGCCCTAGAACTAGAACAACATATTCAAGTTGTAGAATTAAAAGAAAAACAATTTGACTTTGTAGTCACAACGGATATGTTATTCGACTTACTTGAAGAAGATGATTTGAAAAATGGCAGAAAAGTAAGCTACACAAGTACACAAAGAAACAATTATGAGCGTCATATCAAGCCATATTTTAAAAATACAAATTTAAATAAATTAACGTATGACCATATATTCGAATTTCGTGAATACCTAAAAACAAAACCTAAAAAACAAAATGAAAATGAAGTTTTAAGCTATAATACAATTAATAAGGTTCTAATTCTACTTAAAAAAATTTTTGATACTGGTATAAGAAAATCTCTCATTGACAAAAATCCAGTTAAGAATCTGAGAAAATTACCAATTAGGAAGCCTGATATTAAATTTTGGAGTATAGAAGAATTCACGAAATTTAGAGAACTTATTCGAGATGATGAAATAAGTTATGACCTGTTTTTCATAATTGCTTTCTTTACTGGAATGAGAATGGGAGAAATCCTCGCATTGAACTGGAATGATATAAATCTTTTAACAAATACGATATACGTTACCAAAACGGTATACTTTGTCAATAATACAAGCTACATTAATACTACAAAAACACGATCAGGAACTAGAAATATAACAATAAATCAGAAATTAGCAGAAATGCTAAAAGATTGGAAAGTAAAACAAAAAGAAAAACTTGAGGAATTTACGAAAAATACTGAAGAACTACAAATAATACAGAGTACACCAATAACAATTACAAAAAATATGATTGATAAGAAGTTTAAGCAAATACTAGAAAGGGATAAAGATTTAAAGAGAATAAGAATTCATGATTTAAGACACTCTCATGCATCATTACTTATAAATCAAGGGGAAGATTATCTTGTTGTTAAAGAAAGATTAGGACACGCATCTATTACAACAACAATTGATACTTATTCCCATTTGTACCCTAGCAAACAGAAAACATTAGCTAATAAACTTGATGATTTATTTTAAAATGGAAAAAATTGGTAACTCGACATACAACAAAGAAAAAAAGACAAGGTCCGAAAACCTTGTCTTTAATACTATACCGGCGGCCGGGGTCGAACCGGCACGTCCTTGCGGACACTGGATTTTGAGTCCAGCGCGTCTGCCAATTCCGCCACGCCGGCAAATAGTAACTGGGGTAGCTGGATTCGAACCAACGCATGAGGGAGTCAAAGTCCCTTGCCTTACCGCTTGGCTATACCCCAAAAATATAAAATAGGCGAGTGAGGGGAATCGAACCCCCGAATGTCAGAGCCACAATCTGATGTGTTAACCACTTCACCACACCCGCCATAACGTTTAACACGGGCAGTAGGAATTGAACCCACACTGAAGGTTTTGGAGACCTTAGTTCTACCTTTAAACTATGCCCGTATAAGATGGAAGGGGAGGGATTCGAACCCCCGAACCCGAAGGAGCGGATTTACAGTCCGCCGCGTTTAGCCTCTTCGCTACCCTTCCGTGTAATATAAGAAATGGCGCGAGACGGAATCGAACCGCCGACACA
>NZ_KV815323.1:0-260 GCF_001814215.1 Streptococcus sp. HMSC062D07 | reverse complement strand
TGGAGGATTACCCAAGTCCGGCTGAAGGGAACGGTCTTGAAAACCGTCAGGCGTGTAAAAGCGTGCGTGGGTTCGAATCCCACATCCTCCTTTATTTATTATTAACGCGGGATGGAGCAGCTCGGTAGCTCGTCGGGCTCATAACCCGAAGGTCGTAGGTTCAAATCCTGCTCCCGCAATATTTGGCTCGGTAGCTCAGTTGGTAGAGCAATGGATTGAAGCTCCATGTGTCGGCGGTTCGATTCCGTCTCGCGCCATTT
>NZ_KV815322.1:0-59483 GCF_001814215.1 Streptococcus sp. HMSC062D07 | reverse complement strand
TTGGAGCTGCAGTTGTTGACTCTGTTGTCGTTGTTGTAGTCTTATCACCGCTACCTTCACCTGAACCAGTCTCTAAACGAGTATATTTAGTGATAGTACGTTCATTAGGGAAGTTAGTTGCTTTCCACTTCAATGTGTTAGCTACTTTAGTTTTTGCTGGAAGATCTTCTGTAAGTTCTGTTGAATACTCAATCCAAATTGGCCAGCCCCAAACTTCTTTTAGTTCAAATTTGAATCCTGTGATTTGACCTGCTGCATTTCTTGTGAATTCAGCTGTCTTAGTGAAGTTATCGTCTGGAGTCAACTTGAAGAGTTCATTTTCATTTTGGATTCTGTTTGGTTGTTTTGGGTAACGAACTGCACGCAATGTACCTTCTACAAGAACTTGACCTTTATCACTGAAGTCATCTTCGATAACCATGTTATCCATTTTATCTTGAACAGCATTCAAAAGGATACGCCATTTGATACGTTTAGGGTTTTCTTTGTCTTGGTAACCGTATTTGTACTCATAGTCACCTGGAGTACCTACGTATTGCTCATAGGTTACATTGTAAGTTTCTTCACCAAACTTAAATGTGTACTTACCAGATTCTTTCAAATTTGTTGCGTTCGGACGAACTGAGTATTTCAAAGACATGACTTTGTCTTTGTAGTTTTTAGAGAAGTAATCCGTGAAAGTAATGGTTACTTTACCAGTTTTTGGATCCGTTACGGCATCACCAACCTTTTCACCGTTGGCGTGAAGGATTGGGAACTCAAGTTTAGTAACAAGTTCCAATTCTTTTGGAAGGTCCAAAGTCAAAGTATCCCCAGCATTAATCGCTTGTGAGTCTGGGAAAGTAAGGCTATTTGTTGCCTCCAAGACACGACCAGTCGTAATCTTTTTGTCCGCAGTTATAGGTTTACCATCAACCTTAACTTCTGTGTGCATAGTATATTGAGTTACTTCAGTAGCGAAAACTGTCGTCAGTGTCGCCAATGAAAGAACTAAGATACTTAACATCGCTAAAATACGCGTAGTGCTAAGTTGTGAATTCTTCATCACAATAAACTCCTTTAATTTAATCAGACATATCATAGCATTTTTATAATCCTTTTACAAGCCCTTTTTAGTTGTTTTTAAAGAATTTTTTATTGTTTTTTTGCTAAGAATGTTCTTTTTTTGTTTTTTTATTCATTTTTAGACGTATTTCGTCTTTAACGATCGTCTTTTTTCTCTCGAATTCCGACCAAGGTTAAGAACATCATCAAGATTCCAAGCAGGCTAATCCACCAGTTTGATTGGTCTCCAGTCTCTGGTAGGAGCTGGTCTTGGACAACTGGCGCTTCAGCTGTTTGAGGTTCTTGAGCTGAAACTGCTAATGGCTTCATTTCCTCCTCCTGTTTAAGAGTTGGAATTGCTGGGATAACCTTATCGGCTGGTACCATTGGTTTCAATTCTGGCTTCTCAACCAGTGGTTGAAACTCAGGGATGTGAGCCTGTGGTTTTTCAACCAGTGTTCCGATTTCAATAATCTCTGTTTGTGGTTCTTCTAAGACTTCTGAGCCAAGCAATTCTTTCTTGATTACAACTCCATCCTGCAAAGTCAAACGATACATATATTGACGTTTTCCTGGTTTACCTTTTTGTAGAAGAATTTGTGTACCTTTAGCAAACTTAGGATTTTCAACTATTTGTTTCTCAAAGTCAATTTCTTCTACTTGGATGAGTTCCTCTTGTGTAATAGTAGGAATTCGTTTTGTCCCTATCAAAATAACACGATTTACTGCTTTTCGGATAACTTTCGTATCAACCAATGTTGCAGAACGTTCTTCATCATTGAAGTAGTATTTTTCAAAAGTCTTATGGATGAGTCCATCTTGACCTTCTTGGAAGACTCTAGTTTCACCTTCTGGTAAGCTATCATCATTGCGATATTCTGTTTGATGAGTAATGACCTCATCCTCAGTTACTAGGACTGTACGCTCAACTCCAGTACCCACTACAAGAACTTGGTTGACAGGTTGAGTCGTGATCACAGTTCTTAGATACTCACGTTGAGTTTCTTTACCATTGACATAGGTTACTTGATAGTAGTCTGTTTGAGTTCCTTCTTGGCCCTCTACTTCGACCAGACGGTAGCTAACAGGCTTAGTCTTGTCCTCACGAACGATGATATTGTAAGGAATTGAACTTGTTGTGCTGATTTCCCTAGTTTCAGTAACTTGAGAACCGATATGGATGATCTGTTCTAGAGCTGGACGTAACTCCTTGATGCTAATCAAATCAGTCTTGACCAGAACACCATCTCTGTAGGTTAGTTGATAGACTTTTTCAACTAGACCTGCACGACCTTCTTGAACAAGTTTATGTTCACCCTTCGGCAAATTTTCATCTATAACAGTCACAGTTCTAAAATCAGTTTCCTCGGTTCTAGTTTCTTGCTTGACTGTAATATTTGGAACATGTTTTGTTCCGACTAAAATGATGGTTGGAACTGCTTCTCTGACAACTTTAGTTTCGATTAGTCTTGAAGAAAGTTCTTCATCATTGAAGTATTGCTTCTCGATTGTCTTATGGATTAGACCATCTTGACCTTCTTGGATAATCTTCGTTTCACCTTCTGGAAGAGTGTCATCATTACGGAATACCGTTGATCTTGTGATTCTCTCTTCTTGAATTTCGAAGATTGTGCGTTCGATACCAGAACCTTCAACTAGGACTTTATTGACAGGTTGAGCTGTAATGACTGTTCTGAGGTGTTCACGCTTAGTTTCCTTGCCATTGACGTAAGTTACTTGATAGTAGTCTGTTTGAATTCCCTCTTGGCCCTCTACTTCAACAAAGCTGTATCCAACTGGCTTGGTCTTATCCTTACGGATAATAACATTGTATGGAATTGGACTTGTTGCGTTGATTTCCTTAGTTTCAGTGACTTGAGTACCGATATGGATAATCTCATCTTGGACTTTCTGAACTTCCTTGCTACTGATCAAGTCTGTCTTGATTAAGACTCCATCTTTGTAAGTTAGTTGGTAAACTTTTTCTATGATTCCATTTTGACCTACTTGCACTACCTTGGTCTCTCCTTTTGGTAGGTCAGGATCTTCGATCTTTTGGGTCTTATAAGCAATATTCTCAATTTGAGTATTTTGCTCTACCTTGATCGTCGGTACATGTTTTGTACCTACTAAGATGATAGTTGGAGTTGCTTCTTTAATCAGTTTGCTGTCTACTAATTTCGTAGAACGCAATTCGTCATTGAAGTATTGTTTTTCGATTGTCTTGCGAAGGAGACCTTCCTCACCAACCTGAACAACTTTTATTTCACCTTCTGGAAGAGTATCATCATTACGATACTCAGTTGTGCTGGCTACTTTATCTTCTTGAATCTCTAAGAGAGTTCGTTCCACGCCTGCACCTTCGACGATGACCCTATTGATAGCTTCTTTAACAACTGTTGTCTTAAGATGTTCGCGTTTTGTTTCTGCTCCGTTGATATAGGTAACTTTATAGAGATCTGATTGTTCTCCGTCTTGACCTTCAACTTCCACGACCTTATAACCAATTGGTTTCGTAATATCTTTGCGAACTATTACAGTGTATGGAATTGGACTTGATTCACTTGCTTCTCTAACCTCTTTAACACGAGTTCCTACTTGGATGATTTTATCCTCAGGTTCTATAGTGATGTTAGATTCAACAAATGTTCGAGAAGTTTCTTCACCGTTCACCTTAGTTACAGAGTAGCGACTTGTCTTTTGCCCCTTCTTACCAGGCTGAATAATCTTAGTTGTTCCTGAAGGAAGTTGGTCTGTAAATTCCTCAACAGTATTGTAGTCAATTACTTCTGTTTCTTCTACAAGTTCCGTTGTCTCAACAATAGGTGTTGAATTACCGACACGGACGACACGATTGACAGCATCTGTAACCTTGTGTTCCGAAACGATAGTACGACTAATCTCATTACCATTCTTATAGCTTACCAAGAATGTTCGGATAATTTGTCCAGGACTACCTTCTTCCTCGACAACACTTTCACCTGCCGGAAGTGTATTGTCAGCGATATAGATTGTCTTAAACGAAACATCAATCTGCTCATCCACTGTACGTTCTGTCATTTTAGAAGTTCCGATTACAGTGATTTCATCAATCGCTTTTGGATCTTCCACTTTCGAAAGTTCCTTGCGAGCAACTTCAATATCGTCCTCATAGGTGACTTCATAGGTTATTGTTATTGCCCCTGGGGAACCCACTTGAGTAACCTTGTTGTAACCCTCAGGTTGGGTTTCGTCTTTTTCAATGACCTTGTTGAAGTCTTTTTCTTCGACAACAACTACGGATCTGACTGAGACAACCACACCCAGACCTTTAACAATAATCTTGTCTTTCTTCTCTTTGAGGGTGTTTTCATTGACCAAGGCACGGTCAACAAGTTCATCATTGAGGTAAGTCAGTTTGTATTGCTTTTCAATTCGACCTTTCTCACCGTCTTGACGGACTTCTTCGTAACCTTTTGGTTTCTTGTAGTCATATTCGATGACAGTTTCAAAGTCTACATCTTTGATTTCAGTAGTGTATTCTACTTTTTCTACTGCACTACCAACTGTGATAATACGTTTAACTGGTTGATCAATCACTTTTTCAGACGTCAAAGTCTTACCAGCTTCCTTACCATTCAGTTTTCTGATTTGGTAAGTCTTTTCAACAGAACCGTTCTTACCAGCTTGATTTTCAAATTGGTAAGTCTTTGGTTTTGTTGGATCCGTTCTAACCTCTGTATCGTATTCGACCGTTTCTTTCTCAGAGACAGTTTCAAAGGTTTCTGTCGCTGTACCAATCAAGATAATCTCTTTTGTAGGTTCAAGAATTGTTTCTTCAGAAATGATCTGACGTCCTACTACTGTATCACCAACTTTGGTAATCTTGTATACATTAACTTTCTTACCAGCGATACCTTTTTGAACAGTCTCCTTAAATCCGATAGGAAGCTCGTCTGTCTCACGAGTTTCGATGATGTACTCTGTTATTGTCGTTGTACGAAGTGTTTCAACCGTTTTATTACCAACGATATCCACTGGAGCTAATGGTTTGCCGTCTAGAGTGTTACGTCCTAGGAAGACATTCTTACTCTTAGCATTCAAGTTCACCCATTCCCCATTGTATAGTCTAAAGAAACCATTTTTGTTTGGTGTGTCTGCGATGAATTTGTTGTCTGTTGCTGTTACTTTAACACTATCGTTGAGACGGTTGATACCAAAGAAAGCTTGCATCAAGTCTTTGATAACTGCTCCGTCTGTTTTACGAGTGACATCGTAACGTTGCCATGGCTCATTGTCTTTATACTTGAAGGTATTGCTATTGACATCAATAGAAGCTGCGTTTGTACTTTCAATAGCGACCGCATTCTTCCATCTTGATTTAATTTTCGATACAGTCAACTCATTGTTGTCAATATTGATACTTCCTCTAGTCTTAGTAAATGGTACTTTTGTAACCTTGTTGACACGTTTTCCAGTAGTACGGTCAATAACACTTGCTACATAAGTTGTATCATCATTGATGTAAATCGGTAACTGCTTGATGTCATCTACTTCAATCTTGTTTCTTGAAATAGTGATGTCACCTGAACCGCCACCTTCAACACCTCTAGATGCTTGAGCAGTATTGTTGTTGACAGAGATGATATAGTCTGTCGAATCACCAGTGATGGTGTTTCCTTCAATGTTTAGGCTATAATCATTTGAACTTTCGTTGTTTCTAAAGAGAATACCAAATGTTCCTAGTTGTCCATTTTCAAATGATTTTGTTAAACCTTCAATGGTGTTATTTGAAATGACATAACGACCTTTATCAAGAGGTTTGGTCCATTTATGGTTTTTCTCATTTGTCAGGATAGAGATGGCTGTGTAACCACGGTAACGAGCTGGATCATCATCATCGTTTTCCAACTTAGAGTTTGGATCTTGTGTTACCTTGTTGTTACGAATAATGACATCTGTCATTGGATTGGCACGGTTATAGACCTCAATACCATTCAAACGGTCTCCAAGCGAGACGTTGTTTTCGATGAGGATCTTATTCCCGTCGTGAATATCCAAGCCTTTACGGTAGTTGTAGTTTGTATAGTTTCCAGTATAGGTAATGCCATCATTATAAGACCCTGCCATTGAGGCAGCACCATATCCAGTACCACCGTCCAACACATGACCGTTGTATGACAGGATATTATTGTCTACCACAAAATTACGTTGGTAACCGAACATAACACCAGCAACACGGTTGTTATGAAGGAAAGAGTTGGTTACCTTGTTACCGTCCATGATAGGAACATCTGGATCTCCAATAGACTTGACTTCATTTGAAACCTTCTCAGAGATACTGCTGTAACGGATTGGTCTACCGCTAGCATCATACTCTTGAGCTGTCGCCTTGCTTGAACTAAAGAAGACACCGGCTCTGTTGAATTTCATAGCACGAACATCATTGATCGTAACATTTGAAGAATCGTTTACGTAGATACCGTTTGAACGCCCAAAGTAAGATTTTCCTTTACGGTAAAACTCATTATCCTTAGTGTAGTCTGATGAATCATAGGCGTGCTCAACAGTTAAGCGGCCTACAGTAAAGTTATTCTGATTTTGAATGAGGACCGCAGACTCGTAACGGTTATCCGTCAAGTTTGTTTCAGGATCGTGCTCTCCATCTTGCTTTTTGTTAAACACAATTTTTGTATTGTTACGACTTGGACCACTACCAATCAAACCTTTTACATTGGCATAGTTCTCATCGATAACCAAGGTTTTCTTCAAGAGGACATTCCCTGAAACCATTACGGCAGCTCCTCCCTCGACCTCATTGGCTGCTTTCAGAGCTTTTTGAAGAGAATCACTTGCTTCAACCTTACCTGTTGTATCTAATCCGAAATCCGTAGCTTTTACATACTTACCGTATGTTGCATCTTCATATACTTTTGTATTGCTAGCAGCAGCTCTTCTGCGACGAACTTTAGGGATTGTAGATGCCTCTTGAGTTTTCTCTTTAGAAGCATCGGATAATTTCTTATCCCCCTCAGCAACTGATGTTTCTGCTTTGCTTTTCTTCTCAGCTTCTGGTTGCTCTTTTCCCCCTTTATCTGACTTTTCTTTATCTGCTTGTTCTACATGTGGTTTCTCTTGGACAGGTTGTTCTGTTGCTGGTTTCTCTCCAGCAACTTCCTTCTCAGCAGGAGCCTTGTCTGCTTCCTTTTCTGCCACTTCCGTTGTAGTAGTAGAGTCTTCTGGCGTTAAAACTGCAGACTTACCCTCATTAGTTATCGCCTCTTTCTTGTCTGTAGCAGTAGTTGCACTCTTTTCATTTAAGTTCTTATTTAATGAAGTGTCTTTTTCATCCTGATTTTGAACAACTGTATTATTTAAAAAATCAATTGTATCAGCTTTGACATGCACTTGACTTAATTGGAAGGTAGTTAAAATCCCAATTGTCAATAGTGAATATTTTGTTGATTTTTTAATATTCATTTCCTTTTTCTCCAAATTCTCATTTAGCCATCATCTCTTTATAAGATTTGAATTATGCATAAATATTTTTATCATACCTAAATTAGGGCGCAATATATTCATTCTATTCTATACAATAATACAGTGACCACGAGGGAAAGTCAATAAATTTTAACCAAAATTTTGATTTATCCAACTAACACCTTTTATTTGCTATTTTTTCTAATATTTGTGTCTTTTTGGTACTTTTTATTCAAAAAAGCTAGGAGTTTTTCCCTAGCTTTTTTGGTTCTTTTATACTAATTTTTCAAATACTTCCGAGAAGTTTTTGCTAATAGTTTCAAGCGAAACTTCTACTTCCTCTCGAGTTTGGTTGTTCTTAACCTTGACTTGTCCACTTTCGACTTCGCTCTCTCCCAGAGTGATAAGAGTCTTAGCTCCAAAAACATCTGCTGACTTGAACTGAGCTTTAAGTTTACGATTGAGGTAATCACGCTCCGCTTTGAAGCCTTGTTGGCGAAGAGCTTGTACCAACTCCAAGGCCTTCAGATTAGCCTCTTCACCAAGGACAGCAATATAGACGTCGAGAGTGTTTTCGATAGGTAGGGCCACTCCTTGTTTTTCAAGGACTAAAAGAAGACGCTCTACACCAAGTCCAAAGCCAAAGCCAGCAGTTTCAGGACCACCGAAGTAAGCAACCAAGCCATCGTAGCGACCACCTGCACAGACTGTCAAGTCATTGCCCTCAATCTCTGTAATAAACTCAAAGATGGTGTGGTTGTAGTAGTCCAGACCACGCACCATATTGGTATCGATGATATAGTCTACTCCTAGATTCTCCAACATCTGACGAACAGCATCAAAGTGGGCTTGGCTTTCTTCATCCAGGTAATCCAAGATAGATGGTGCATTCTCCACTGCCTCCTTGTCTTCTTTTTCCTTCGAGTCCAAGACACGAAGAGGGTTTTCCTCCAAACGACGTTGGCTATCCTTAGACAAGGTCTCCTTGAGCGGTGTCAAATAGTCAATCAAGGCCTGACGATAGGCCACACGGCTTTCAGGATTTCCAAGGGTGTTGAGGTGCAGTTTGACACCTTGAATACCAATTGCTTTCAAGAAGTGAGCTGCCATAGCGATCGTTTCTACATCGGTAGCTGGATTGCTAGAGCCAAAGCACTCCACACCAATCTGGTGGAATTGGCGTAAACGACCTGCTTGTGGGCGCTCATAGCGGAACATTGGCCCCATGTAGTAGAACTTGCTTGGCTTTTGCACTTCTGGTGCGAAGAGTTTGTTTTCCACATAAGAGCGGACGACTGGAGCAGTTCCTTCTGGACGGAGGGTAATATGGCGATCACCCTTGTCGTAAAAATCATACATTTCCTTGGTTACGATATCAGTTGTATCTCCAACAGAACGACTGATGACTTCGTAATGCTCAAAAATTGGGGTACGTACTTCTGCGTAGTTGTAGCGTTTGAAGATTTCACGCGCAAAGCCTTCAACGTACTGCCACTTGGCAGACTCAGTAGGTAAAATATCCTGCGTTCCTTTTGGTTTTTGTAATTTCATAGAGAATCCTCTTTCTAACTTAATAGTCCTATTTTACCATAAATAAAGGGATTGGGACAGTCAGAGGAGTAAAGAAATAGCTTTGACCATGCACAGTTGTAATCATTTTCACCCAAATACCTGATTTCAACTAGCATTTACAATCTGCCACAGGCATGATACAATGAAAACCATCAGATATACGAAGGAGAACTTATGAAAAAGAATATCTTGACAACCCTTGTTGCTGCCCTTGTCTACTTTCTCTGTATCGGAGTGGGAGTTCTACTAGGGAGCCTTGTCGACCACACTGGAAATATGTTTTACGCCCCTGCCTTTGCAGCCCTAGTAGGTGGTAGCGTCTATATGATCCTTTTAGCAAAGGTTCCTCGTTTTGGAGCGATTACTACGATTGGACTTGTAATTTCTCTATTTTTCCTCGGGAGCAAGCATGGAGCTGGAGCCTTTCTGCCAGGTATTATCTGCGGTCTTGCAGCAGATGGCATCGCTCACCTAGGACATTACAAGGATAAGGTTAAAAACCTTCTTTCCTTCCTAGTTTTTGCCTTTGGTACTACTGGTCCCATCCTACTCATGTGGTTGACCCCTCAAGCCTATATCGCAACTCTTGTCGCTCGTGGGAAATCCCAGGACTATATTGACCGCATTATGGTTGCACCGAATCCTGCTAATATCCTCATCCTTATCACAAGTGTTCTCATCGGCGCTTTACTTGGTGCCCTGATTGGACAAGCACTTAGTAAGAAATTAGAACATAAAACATCATAAAAAAGAGCCATCTGGCTCTTTTTTATTTATGACTTAATTTCTTGGTCAAGAAATCTCCCAAAAATTGGATAGAAAAGATAATCAAGATAATGATGAGGGTCGCAAGAATAGTCACATCGTGATTGTAACGGTTAAAACCATAAGCGATAGCTACGTTACCAATACCACCTGCTCCAACTGCTCCCGCCATAGCTGTTTCACCGACTAGTGAAATCAAGGTTACAGTCGTCACGCGAATCAAGTCTGGAAGTCCTTCTGATAGGTAAACACCCACAATGTCCCAGAATGTCGCTCCGCTTGCTTGAGCCGCCTCAATGACACCACCATCAAGCTCTGATAAAACTACTTGAACCTGACGAGCAAAGAAGGCAAAAACTGCAAAAGATAGGGGTACGATAGCCGCATTTGGCCCGATACTTGTCCCTACGATCAAATGAGAGAAGGGTGACAAGACAGCCAAGAGAATGATAAAAGGAACCGCACGGAAGATTGAGGTAATCTTATCCAAAACCCAAAAGACGAATTTATCTTCTAAGACGCCACCTGGTCCAGTTAAGACGAGGAAAAGTCCTGCAACTAGTCCTAGGAATCCTCCAATGATAAAGGAAAGAACTGTCATATAAAGTGTTAAGTAAATAGCTGTCCCCCAGCCCGCTTGACCTAACCAACCCATCTTGTAGACGTTTGGTAAATATGTTTGGATCAAGTCTGCCATCTTACTGTCCTCCCTTCAATACTTTTAGTTGTACACCAGCCTGATGGATAGCTTCTTGAGCTTTTGCCAGTGCTTCTTTTTCTCCAGACAAAACAACCACAAGCTCACCCACAGGAGTGCCGTCAAGAATTTCAATGTTTCCATAGAGAATATTGGCTGTTACTTGATAGTGTTTGTATAATTCATTCAAAAGCGGCTCATCTGTAGAAGCTCCTGCATACTTGAGTTGTACCAAAATGCTATTTTCAGATAAGTGCTCCACGATTTCTTGCTTTTCAATCTTAACCATAGCTTCATCGATACCAGTAGCCGTTGAGATAAAGTCCTGGGTCAATGGTTGCTTAGGATCTGAGAAGATTTCAAGAACGCTACCTTCTTCAATCAAGCGGCCATCCTGCATGACTGCCACACGATTAGCAATGTCTTTGACAATCTGCATCTCATGTGTAATTAAGACAATGGTCAAACCTAGTTTACGGTTCAAATCTTGTAAGAGAGATAAGATTTGTTTCGTTGTCTTAGGGTCTAGGGCAGAAGTTGACTCGTCAGAAATCAAGATTTTTGGATCATTGGCCAAGGCACGCGCAATGGCTACACGCTGTTTTTGTCCACCAGAAAGTTGTGAAGGATAGTTTTCAGCACGGTCAGCCAATCCGACCAAGTCTAATAATTCTGCTACTTTAGCCTTCTTATCTTTCTCACTAAGTCCAGAGTGTTTGAGGGCAAAAGCTACGTTTTCCTCTGCTGTCTTCTGACTCATAAGGTTAAAGTGTTGGAAAATCATCCCAATATCTTGACGCTTACGACGTAATTGTCCGGCAGTTAAGGTTTCTTTACCATCAAAAATCACATCATCATCTACAGTAATTCGACCTGCAGATGGTTTTTGTAAAAGGTTAATAACACGAACCAGGGTTGATTTCCCTGCTCCAGAATATCCTACAATCCCGTAGATATCCCCTTCTTGGATGTGAATGGTCACATCCTTGACCGCTGTGATAGTTCTCTTCTTTTGATGAAAAGTCACATCAATCTGGTCTAATTTGATAATGTCTCTACTCATAACTTTTAATCAGCTCCTCTACTAATTCAATATGGGTGTAATAATCGGCGATTCGCACATTTTCATCTCCACCGTGGTCTCGGCTATTGGCATTTCCTAGACCAAAGGCAACCATAGGTACTTCTAAGGCATCAAATACCGTATGCATAGGACCTGTACCAGCAGTTGTCGGTAAGACAGATACGCCCTGTGGATAGAATTTCTTGGCTAGCTCAATAACATTGAGAATGGCCGGCGCACTCATGTCACTTCGATAACTCATCTCACCCAAGGTATAGTACAATTCTACCTTATCAAAACCGTTTTTGTCTAGTTGTTTTCGGATTTTCTCCAAAACATCATGGGGTTCAAGCCCTGGAACCAAACGGACTTCTAGCTTGGCACTAGCCTCTGCTGGCAAAATCGTTTTAACTCCTTGACCTTGATAACCAGACTGAATTCCTTCGATATTGAGCGCTGGTTCAAAGAAAAAACGTTTTAGAAAGGCTGTACGTTCCTCTTGTAAAAGTGGCAATTCCAAGCCATAAATCTGACTGATTTCCTCTGGATTGCGTTGGGCATAGGTTTCAACCAAGGCTAACTCACGTTCGTTTGGTTCCTGCACATCATCGTACAAACCTTCTACCAAGATACGGCCGTCGGCAGCGCGAAGACTTGTCAAAGCTTGAATGAGATACCATGGAGCTGATTCGATGACTCCACCATAGCTAGAATGGATATCGACGTCTGCACTCTTGACCTTGGCATCAAAGGTCACAATTCCCTTGTTTCCACCAGAGATTTCTAACTGTTCTAAGGCATTCTTTGTTCCTTGTTCCCAGACTAATAAATCTGCACCTCGAAGTTTGTCCGCATGTTTTTCTAAATATTTATCCAAATCCATAGAGGCCGATTCCTCTGCCCCTTCCATGATGAAGCTGATATTGACTGGAAGATCATCGTGATGTTGCATGTATTTTCTAAGAGCACTCAAACGAGCAGTGATATGACCCTTGTCATCATCCACCCCACGCCCATACATAATACCATCACGCACAGAAAGCGTGAAAGGATCCTCTGTCCAGACTTGATCACCATCTGCAGGTACTGTGTCATAGTGGTTGTAGAAAATGATAGTCTTGGCATTTGGTCGTGAACTTTTGAAATGTGCCATGACAAAAGGCGCTGTATAGCTCTCGTCAATTTCAACTTCTGCACCAACACGTTTAAAAATCTCACCTAGATAACGAGCCACCTCTTTCAGGCCAACTTGTTGGGCAAAGACTGATTTTTTAGAAATCAAGGTACGCAAAACTTCAAAATAATGTTGCGCTACATGATCCTTTTCAAACTTTTCAATTTGTTCTTCTTGGCTAGGGAAAACCATTTTCTCTCTACCTTTCTACTAGGACTTGTACCTTTAGAATCAATACAAGTGGATTTCATTTGTTTTAGGCTCTATATAAAAGCAAGAGGTGGAAAAATCTCTCCCACCTCCCTGTGTTTATTACCAAACTGGTTGATCCAAGCCGTCTGAAGTTTCTTCGATGACTTTTTTCACTTCGTCAGTGTGGTAAGCTGCGATAATTTTCTTGATTGCATCAGCTTTAGGTGATGATTCCCAATCTTTTTTCGCAACGATGATGTTATACCATTGTTTTGAGTTTTCGTCAGCTTGCTCTTTAAAGAGTGCTTTCTTGTAGTCCAATTTTGCTTCTGTAACAAAAGTGTTGTTTACAACAGCTGCATCAACTGATGACAATGAACGAGCTGTTTGGCTAGCGTCCAATTCAGTGATTTTCAAGTTCTTTGGATTTTCTGTGATGTTTGCGATTGTCGCAAGTGCAGTTCCTGAAACATCCAACTTGATCAAACCAGCTGATTGAAGCAAGTAAAGAGCACGGCTTTCGTTTGTAGCATCGTTAGGTACTGCGATTTCACCCTTATCTGGGATTTCTTCCACTTTAGTGTACTTGTTTTCACTTCCGTTTAAACCTGAGTAAAGACGGATTGGTGAGATGTAAGTATCTGCAATCGCTACAAGATCTTTACCGTTTTCTTTGTTCCAGTTGTTCAAGAAGTTGTAGTGTTGGAAAGCGTTCAGGTCTACTTCACCATCAGCAGTTGCTTTATTTGGTTGTGAGTAGTCTGTAAACTCTGTGAATTCCAATTTAATTCCGTCTTTTTCAACCAATTCTTGGACTTTGTCCCAACGTGCTTCTTCTGAACCACTACGGTTAACAGTCGCAATTTTAACTGTAGTTTTATTGTCCGCTTTCTTGTCTGAATTTCCGCAAGCTGCAAGTGTAAGGCCTGCTACTGTAGCGATAGCTGCTACGCTTAACCATTTTTTGATTTTCATGATTCATTCTCCTTTAAAAATAATACCGTAATAGTATCTCATACTTTATTTGATTTCGCAAATTGTTATTAGATAGGCAGACATATAGTTTGAAACTATATGTCTAAAAGTTGCAAAATCATCCACCTACGAGAGAGTGGATGATTTACAAACTTATTTAATGTCAGCTTCTGCTGGCAGGTAAGAACCACCAAAGAACTGTTGAGACAATTTTTCAAGCGTTCCATCCTTATAGAGTTCTTGGATGCGTTTGTCCACAAAAGCCTTCAACTCATCTTGACCTTTGGCAAGAAGTGGGTAAACATAAGGTTGTTGGTCACTTGGGAGTTCGATGACTTTCAAATTGTCCAAACCTTGGTTTTTGATAACTGTCTCTACACCGATCTTGTCAAAAATCTTATAGTCAAATTGTCCATCGCTCAAACGAGACATGATTTGTTGGAAATCTGCCTTAGTATAATTAAGGATAGTTGGATTGTCCGCATGTTCTGTGTTGTATGCTTCCAATTGTTTAGCTGAGGTTGTTCCTTGAACGACTTCAGTGGATTTTCCACCGATATCATCAAGAGACTTGATACTAGTGTCGTCCTTCTTCACAACAAGAACGTTAGGGTTTTTAGCAGTTGGCGCTGCGTAGAGGTATTTCTCTGCACGTTCTTTGGTATAACTAAGGTTGTTAACGGCCATTTGGTAACGATCGCTATCAAGTCCTGGGAAAATCCCTGACCACTCTGTCTTTTCAAACTTGACAGTATACTTGTCTGAGTCTTTAAAGATAGCACGAACAAGCTCAATCTCGTAACCTGTCAATTCACCATTTTCTTCATAGATAAATGGTTTTGGCGATCCATTAGTTGCTACAACGATTTCTTTCTTACCAGATGTTGCTTCACCAGATGCAGCATCTTTCTTCTCACCACCTGAGCAAGCTGCTAATGTACCTGCAGCAACAAGCCCTAGGGCAGCAAGTGATGAATATTTAACGATTTTTTTCATGATATTTCCTCCAAAATAAAATACAGTCTTATCTTAACAGAAAAATTAGGATTGCGCCATTATATGATTTCTATATTTGCCATAGGTTTTCTTTATGGCTGATTAAAAAACCAAGCGTAGGACTGCTATCAAGACCACTCCAAAGATAACCGTCCCCACCAGATTGCGGTAACGAAAGGCGACAAAGGCTGTCGGAAAGACTGCTAGAAAGTCTAACCATTTTATCTGTGGTAAGCTTCCGATTTTTCCTGTCACCACACTTGAAAGAATCAAGGCAAAGATAATAGAGACTGGTAGGAATTTCAAAAAGCGCTCTACGATTGCTGGCAATCCTTTGTACTTAGCAAGTATGAAAGGAATCATTCTCGGAATCCAGGTCACCAAGCCAGAGAAGATAATTGCCATTAAAATATACTTACTGACCATCCAAAATCACCCCCATAGTACAACCTAGCAAGGTCGCAAACAGTACAGCTAGTGACTGAGACACCACTGTCAACAGTACAAAGAAGGAAAGGGCAACAACTCCTAAAATGATGAAGAGGTTGCGCAAGGGAATTCTTCTTTGCATAATCTGAAACTGAGATGTAAAAATTCCAATAAACATTCCGACTAGGGCAAAGTCAAGACCGAAAATCTCAGGATTTGGCAAAAGGCCACCTAAGGCAGTTCCGACAACTGTCCCCACAAACCAAGCTAGATAGCTGTTAAGGTTGTTTCCGTGCATCCACATAGGATTGACCTTGTCCCTATGAATCAGCTCTCCCATCAAGACCCCGTATGTCTCATCCGTCAAGAGGCTAGACATTCCGATATTATGCCAGAGACTAGTATGACGGAAATAGGTCGACGCATGCAAACTCAATAAAAAGAGACGCAGATTAATCAAAAAGACCGTCATAGCAATGGCTGCCACAGGCGCTTGAACTGCTATCAAGGCTATCATAGCGAACTGGGCACTTCCAGCATAGACAAAGAGACTCATCAAGCCCATCTCAACAGGTGTTACGTAGGGCGAACCGATAATCCCACAAGCAAGGCCGATACTGACATAGCCTAAAGCGGTCGGCATCGCAGCCTGTACTCCCTCCCAAAATCCTTTTTCTTTCATAAACCTCCTCATTCTTACAAATACATCATTCTATTGTCACAAAGCGTTCAAAACAAGAACCCTAGGGCGACTAGCATCGAGATTGATCGATTCGAATATGATATTGATTATTCTCAGGATTGTCATCATCCTCATATTCTGTGGGATAGACATCAATCCAGAGCTCTCTCTTTTGCCCTTTCAGTTTAACCTTGTAGCGATAACCGTCATCATAGAGCCCTACCGTATCAGTGGTCATGGACTGGTAATCTGGAAGAGCTTCAATTTCTGCTTTCATATCTTGGGTTATCTTATAAAGCACTTCCTTCTGTTGAGCCTTGGACGCCACAGGGAAATAAACCGCAGCCCCTTGTAAACGATGTGATTTTGAAAAAGTAAAGATCACGCGACCACTATAACCTTTCCATTTAAAATTTTCATAGTCGTAGAAAAGACGCCCTGTTTTATAGAGATAGGGATCTTTTGCACGCCAAGGATTGTGATAGCCTATTTCTGTTTCTTCTACTATTTCATGAGGTTTTCCAAACACTTTTTCAAAGGATTCGAGGGGCATGTTAAATGAAATAGTTTCAAACATGACCAATTGCGTCTTTTGAAACAGCTGAAAAACCAGCAGAGACAGCAACAATACCACTAGGGCAAGTGCTACACTAATTATTTTTTTAAATCTCATATTTCTACTATACTAAAAAACTCGCGTATTTGTCCAAGATAAAAGAGTTAACGCTGAGCTAACTCTTTATTCCATAGTATCAAAAGCGAGGCTAGGTTTGGCATTTAGTTCCAAGTCTGCAAAGTTCTCTTTGTTCCACTCGCTAACGCTAGCATAGGCAATCATTCCTGCATTGTCTCCGCAAAGACGTAGAGGTGGAATGATAACCTTGACATCGGTGATTTCAGCCGCCAAACGTTCTCTAAGACCTTTATTGGCCGCCACACCACCAGCCACGACTAGGGTTTTAACAGGGTATTTCTCCAAGGCCCTCTTGGTTTTTGCCATGAGAATATCCATAACTGCTGCTTGGAAAGAGGCAGATAGGTCTTCCTTGGACAAGCTTTCTCCCTTTTGCTCGGCATTGTGGTGGAGATTGATAAAGGCAGACTTCAAACCTGAAAATGAAAACTCCAGATTGTCTTCCTTGATCATAGCACGTGGGAAGTCATACACATCCTGACCTTGATGAGCCAACTCGTCAATCTCACGACCTGCTGGATAGGTCAAGCCCATAACACGACCGACCTTATCATAGGCTTCACCAACTGCATCATCACGGGTCTCCCCAACAATCTTATAATCACCAGCTTCAGAAACATAGACCAACTCTGTGTGTCCACCACTGACTAGAAGGGCTAGCAAGGGAAACTCCAAAGGTTCGACACTTTGAGCTGCCATGAGGTGACCAGCCATGTGATTAACGGGAATTAGAGGTAGTTCATGTGCCCAAGCAAAGGCCTTAGCAGCTGACAAGCCAACTAGCAAGGCTCCGACCAATCCTGGTCCGTAGGTAACCGCAACAGCTGTCACATCCTCTTCGCTAATTTCTGCTTCTGCTAGTGCCTCCTCGATGCAGGCTGTAATGACCTCGACGTGGTGACGACTGGCTACTTCTGGCACTACGCCCCCAAAACGTTTATGACTCTCAATTTGACTAGCAATGACATTGGACAAGAGCTCGTCATCGTTTTTTAAGACGGCGACACTGGTCTCATCACAGGATGTCTCAAATGCTAAAATATATCTATCCTTCATCTATTTCTCTCTTCATGATAATGGCGTCCTCAACTGGATCATGGTAATAGGACTTTCTCTCAGCGATGACTGCCATTTTTTCTTTCTTGTAAAATGCTTGCGCTCGGTGGTTGGACTTTCTGACTTCAAGGAAAATCTCCCTGTCTGTCGGCAATGTTGCAAACAAGTCTGAGGCTATTCCCTGACCTTGATAAGCTTTCTTGACAGCGATTTGCAAGACTTCTGCTTCAAAGTTATTCTCCTGAATTGCTAGAAAACCTATCACTTCTTCCCCATCATAAGCTAGAACGTACCAAGTCTGATCTTGAGACAGGTCTGCTTGGATTTGTTCCAACGTCCAAGGACTGACGGGATAAACATCCGTCATCACTTCATAGATAGTTTGTGCTACGTCAGGTTGCTGTTGGATTCGTTTGATTTCTATCATAGGCGTTTAATGTAGGACTCGCCAGACTCGGCGTGGTTCTTGAGCCAATTTTCCTCAGCTTCGACACGTTTGAGGTAATTCGGCACAAAATCGTGCAGGGAGTCTGCTTCCTTGTCCCAGGCCCAAAGAGCTAGATTCGCTGCGTTTGGTAAGGTTTCTTGATAGTTAGCCTGTGGCAAGTGCTCTTGAATCTGCTCGACAAAGGGGGCAACTTCTCCGACAAAGGTTACCTGGTCGGCATCCTTGACTTGCTCTAGGACCTCCTCGAAAGACAGGTGAGCTTCTGGAAAGACTGACTGGGCATTTTCATAAAACCCTGCATATACATTGTTACGACGCGCATCCATCAAGGGGACAACCAAACCTTCCTGCTGGCTAGGTACCAGAGATAAAAGGCTAGACATCCCAACTAGCTCGATATTTAGGGTATGAGCCAAGGTCTTTGCAGTTGCCACCGCGATTCGCAAACCTGTGTAGCTACCCGGTCCCTCTGCTACCACGATTCGATCCAAATCTTTGGGTGTCAAATCTAGACTGGCCATCAAAAAATCAATGGCAGGCATCAGAGTGATACTGTGATTTTTCTTGATATTAATCGTGGTCTCGGCAAGAAGCTGCTTGTCCTCTAAAACTGCTAAAGACAGAGCCTTGCTGGACGTATCAAAAGCTAATACTTTCATAACACATTCCTATCTTTTTGTCTGTTTACTATTATACTACAAAAGCCGACACAAGGGAATTTTCTTTGTTTTGAAACAAAAATGTCCTGCCAAATAGACAAGACAAGCACTTAAGTATTCAAGCCAAAGTAAAATACAAACCAGACCACGTAGGTTACGAGAAGTAGGAAAAACGAATACAGAGTCACGAAGCCAATCTTCCACAGGAGTTTGGCATTTCGATTCTCTAGGAGAGTATACAAAACATTGCCACCGTATACACAAGCAACAAAAATCATAAAAGCTACCAAACGAACTCCGATAGCAAAAGAAAATAAGTTATACATAGGGCAACCTCCTTGATATGGAAACGTCTCTTATAACTTTATTATAGCACTTGCATCTTAAAGTTTCAAATGCTTATACATGGCAAAATGAAACGTATTCCAAGCTCCTTACTTTCATGTTTCCTGCTTTTACTAATTCCCCTTTTTATGTTATAATTGAGATAATTGTAACGAATCAAGGTCAATCCAGACAGAAACTGAAATAGAAATAAACAGCTTCAAGCTGGTAATTTTTTGAATACAGCTGACCTGAAAACAGAAAGGAAACAAATGATTTACAAAGTTTTTTATCAAGAAACAAAAGACCGTAGCCCACGTCGTGAAACAACACGCTCACTCTACTTAGATATCGATGCTAGCTCAGAACTTGAGGGACGCATCATTGCTCGCCAACTTGTGGAAGAAAATCGTCCAGAATTCAACGTTGAATATATCGAGCTCTTGTCTGACAAATTGCTAGACTACGAAAAAGAAACTGGCGCATTCGAAATTACGGAGTTCTAATATGGCCTATACTCTTAAACCAGAAGAAGTGGGCGTTTTTGCCATTGGTGGTCTAGGAGAAATCGGTAAAAATACATACGGAATCGAATACCAAGACGAAATCATCATTGTTGATGCAGGGATTAAATTCCCCGAGGATGACTTGCTTGGTATCGACTACGTTATCCCTGATTACTCTTATATTGTCGAAAACATCGACCGCGTCAAGGCTCTCTTGATTACACACGGACACGAGGACCATATTGGTGGGATTCCTTTCTTGCTCAAGCAAGCAAATATACCTATCTATGCAGGTCCACTAGCTCTCGCTTTAATCCGTGGAAAACTCGAAGAACATGGCCTTTTGCGCAATGCTACACTTCACGAAATCAACCACAACACTGAGTTGACCTTTAAAAATCTTAAAGCAACTTTCTTTAGAACTACTCACTCTATCCCAGAGCCTTTGGGAATTGTTATCCATACACCTCAAGGAAAAATCGTCTGTACCGGTGACTTTAAGTTTGACTTTACACCAGTTGGTGAACCTGCAGACTTGCACCGTATGGCAGCCCTAGGTGAAGACGGAGTGCTTTGCTTACTCTCTGACTCGACAAATGCTGAAGTGCCAACCTTTACAAACTCTGAAAAGGTCGTTGGTCAGTCTATTATGAAGATTATTCAAGGTATAGAGGGACGTATCATCTTTGCATCCTTTGCCTCAAATATCTTCCGTCTCCAACAAGCGACTGATGCCGCAGTCAAAACAGGGCGTAAGATTGCTGTCTTTGGACGTTCTATGGAAAAGGCTATTGTTAACGGAATCGAGCTTGGCTACATCAAGGCGCCAAAGGGAACCTTCATCGAACCAAATGAAATCAAAGATTACCCTGCGGGTGAGATTCTTATCCTCTGTACGGGTAGCCAGGGTGAACCTATGGCGGCTCTCTCTCGTATCGCTAACGGAACCCATCGTCAAGTGCAACTCCAACCTGGCGATACGGTTATCTTCTCATCTAGTCCAATCCCAGGAAACACCACTAGCGTTAACAAGCTGATTAACATCATTTCTGAAGCTGGTGTTGAAGTTATCCATGGTAAGATTAACAACATCCATACATCTGGACACGGTGGTCAGCAAGAGCAAAAACTCATGCTCCGCCTCATCAAACCAAAATACTTCATGCCTGTTCACGGTGAATATCGCATGCAAAAAGTCCATGCTGGACTTGCCGTAGATACTGGAGTTGAAAAAGACAATATCTTTATCATGAGCAATGGTGATGTCCTTGCCCTTACTGCAAACTCTGCTCGTATCGCTGGTCATTTCAATGCTCAAGATATCTACGTCGATGGAAATCGAATCGGTGAAATCGGAGCAGCAGTCCTAAAAGACCGTCGAGACCTATCCGAAGATGGTGTCGTACTTGCCGTCGCAACGGTAGACTTTGAGTCTCAGATGATTATTTCTGGACCAGATATCCTTAGTCGTGGTTTCGTCTACATGCGCGAATCTGGCGACTTGATCCGTCAAAGTCAACGCATCCTTTTCAATGCTATTCGTATCGCTTTGAAAAACAAGGATGCCAGCGTCCAATCTGTCAATGGTGCTATCGTAAACGCCATTCGACCATTCCTTTACGAAAACACTGAACGTGAACCAATCATCATTCCGATGATTCTCACACCAGATGAAGAATAATAAAAAATTCTCTGAAATCCTATGACTTCAGAGAATTTTTTATTATTTAACGACAATTTCGTAACGAGTTTTGCTAGTGAAAGTTTCACCTGCTTTTAGAATGACTTGATCTTTCAGGTCACTGTGAATAGCATCTGGTAAAGCCTGTGCTTCAAGAGCAATTCCATTGTGCTGCATCATTGGCTGACCCGCAATAATGACACTATCATCGACAAAGTTTGCGGTGTAAACTACAAAGCAAGGTGCTTCTGTCTTGAAGAGAAGGAAGCGACCTGAATTTTGGTCATAGAGGAAACCAGCATTGTCATGTCCTGCAGGCAGAGCAAATGGGTGGTCCAAACCAGATACGAGTTGGATTTGCTCATCTTCTTCTGCAAAGATATCTTTCAACAAGGCGCCATTGTAGATATGTTTGACCACATCACGATTAGCATCTGGAGCTTTAGCTGGGACACCGTCAGGAGCGATTGGATAAATACCTTCTGTATTCAGTTGGAAAACATGGCGGTCAACCGTCTGAGTGAAATCGCCAGACAAGTTAAAGTAGCTATGGTTGGTCGGATTGACCAAGGTATCCTGGTCCGTCGTCACCTTGTAGCTAACTTCGTAGGCCCCATTTTCTTCTAATTTGTAGCTAATCCAAATCTTAAGATTACCTGGGAAGCCTCCTGTACCGTCTGTTCTTTCTGTGTAAAGAGTCAAACCATGGTCGCTCACCTCGACTAGCTCAAACAAACTAGAATCCCAACCTGTTGAGCCACTGTGGTTACAGTTGCTTGCGTTATTGACTTCGAGTTCATAGGTTTCCCCATTCAATTCGAATGTCGCACCTGCGATACGACCTGCAACTGGACCTACACTCGCTCCATGTTTAGGACTGTTACCTACATAGCTGTCAAAATCATCAAAACCTAGGATAACATTGGCAAAATTACCAGCCTTATCAGGAGTTACATAGCGTAGAATCGTTGCACCATAGGTCATGATTTCTAGTTGGTAGCCTGCTTCTGTTTCAAAGCGATAAGCGACAACATCCTTGTCATCAACTTTCCCAAATACACGTTCTGTGTATGTTTTCATCCTTTTCTCCTTATTATTTGAATTCGTGAATAATAACACCTTGAACGACGCGGTTTACTGTACCTGTAGGTGATGGTGTATCAGGTCTGTTGCCAACCTTAAGCGAAGTCAAGAGAGCAAATAGTTGACCATAAACAATATAAGGGAATACACGGTAAACGTCATTCAAGACACTGCCACAGCCAAGTGCTACTTCCTTAACGTTTTCAAGACCAAAAGCTTGATCACTCAAGAGAACAACGCGACGAGCGATTTGGTCCCCTGCAACTTCACGAACCAAGTCTAAGTCATACTTACGAGTATAGTTCGTTGTAGTACCAAAAACTAAAACTACAGTATCTTCATTGATAAGAGATTTTGGACCGTGACGGAAGCCGACTGGACTTTCATACATTGTCGCAACCCGACCAGCAGTCAATTCCAAAATTTTCAGTTGTGCCTCATGAGCAAGTCCGAAGAATGGACCTGCACCTAAGTAAATCACTCGGTTAAAGTCTAGGTCAACCAACTCTTTCACATCTGCCACATTGTCAAGAACTTTACGAGCAAGACTAGAAAGCACTTCAAAACGTTCAGCTTTAACAGCAAATTCAGTTGGATCGAAGACCAAAAGTGCTGTCAACATCATTGAAGTAAAGCTTGATGTCATAGCAAATCCAGCATCGTTAGAAGCTGCCGGTTGCAAGAGCAAGAGGTTGCGATCATCACCGTGAGCTTGAAGTGCTAATTTCCCTTCAGCCGCACAAGTGATCGTTACTTGATAAAGATCGTCAACTAAAGCCTTAGCCAAGTCAACTGTTGCCACACTCTCAGGTGAGTTCCCGCTACGTGCAAATGATACCAAAACAGTTGCCACATCTTTTTTCAAATAGGTTTGTGGGGTGGCAACGATATCTGTTGTCGCAATAGCATTGAAATTCCATTTACGTTCGTCATAGACTTCCTTGAAGTATGGAACCAAGGTATCACCTACATAAGCTGAAGTTCCAGCACCAGTCAGGATAACCTTGATATAGTCATGTTTATCTGCAATTCCTTGCAAAAAGGCTGCAATTTCATCACGGCGTGCTTGGTATGATTCAAAAGCTTCCTTCCAAACATCTGGTTGTTGGTAAATTTCGCGTGTGGTGATCTCTGCTCCCAACTCAAGCAAATCTTCTTTTGTATAATCTAGCATTGAAAACCTCTAATCTAATATTGTTTCATGATTGAAAACATGGGAATGGGAGTCGCTCCCATTCCCATGTATATTTTCTATAAGATGATTTAACGTTTTAACGCAATCACATCTTATACTCAATGAAAATCAAAGAGCAAACTAGGAAGCTAGCCGAAGGCTGTACTCAAGTACGGCAAGGCGAAGCTGACGTGGTTTGAATTTGATTTTTGAAGAGTATTATTCATCTTCATCGTCGTCGAAGCTCGCCAATAAATCATTAACTTTCACAATGCTTTCTGAAGCACGACTCTTATAGTCCGCATCCATTCCAGTTAGGCTTGCATTGATAAACTCAATGACCATTGGAAGGTTCATTCCTGCATAAAGTTCAATGTCACGACCTTCCATAATCAAACGGCTCACCACGTTACATGGAGTTCCGCCAAGAAGATCCGCAAAGACTAGGAAATCATCCAATCCTTCAACAGCAGCTTCAAATTTAGCAGTAAATTCTTCTGGTCCATCTTCTGGAAGAAGAGCAACCGCATGAATGTTGTCTTGTGGTCCCATAATCATCTCTGTGCTACCTTTAAGTTCTTCACAGAAACGACCGTGGCTCACTAGAATTAATGATTTAGTCATAAATTATGCGCCCATTCCAAGTGCAAATTTACCAAGAGCAGAAAGAGCCAAGGCAAGCACGATAATGATACCGATAGCTTTTGTAGAGTTCATACCTTTCTTACCAAGCAACCAGAAGATGAAGGCAGTGAAGATTGCTGGAAGCAAACGTGGGAAGATTGAGTTCAAGATATCTTGGAAGTCAATCATCTTTTCACCGATTGGCAATTTGTAAGAAATTTCAAAGTTAATCATTGTTGCTACAAGAGCACCCATCATGAATACACCAAGTACAGATGCAGCTTCAATCAAAGCTGTCAAAGTACTTTGCATGTTGTTGATAAGGTTAACCCCTTCTTTGTATGCAAATTCCAACTGTTTCCAACGGAAGATGTCATAAGCTACTGCAACTGCGATCCAAAGGAAGATACCCCAAGGTTGACCAGCGATAGCCATTGTTGCAGCGATAGATCCCATGATAGCAGGTACAAGTGAACCAAAGATTGTATCTCCAAGAGGAGCGAATGGTCCCATCAAACCTGTCTTGATACCGTTAACCGCATCTTTTGAGCCAACGCCATCTTTTTCTTCCATAGCAAGGTCAAAACCAGCGATAATTGTGTGGAAGAATGGTGAAGTGTTGAAGAATTGAGTATGAACTTTCATCATTTCTTTCAACTCAGGAGTTCCATCTCCATACATTTTACGCAATTGTGGCAAGATCATGTAAAGGTAACCTGATGCTTGCATACGTTCGTAGTTCCATCCCAATTGGAAAGTGAACAAGCTACGTTTGTTAATTTGATTAAAATCTTCTTTTGTTAATTTGTAATTAGAATTCGTCATCTTCAATTTCCCCACTTTCTGATGGTGTAGAAGGTGCTGCTACAGCAACTTTTTGGCTGTTCTTGAAGTGAACAACTGCAAGGAAGATACCCACGATAGAGATACCGATCATAGACAATCCTTTGAAGTTGTTAACAAAGCCAATTTTTTCAGCAACTTCAGCAGGAAGAGTGCCAATGATTCCAGCAACTGCTCCACCAAGACTTGTTACGTTTGAGTAAAGTACAGTCAACATAGCTGTCAAACCGAATCCCATAGCAAGGTAGTGAAGGTTACGTTTAACTGGAAGGTAACGAAGCAAGATAGCGAATCCAAGACCTGGAAGCATACGACCTGCAAGAGTCAAACCGTCTGCAACCCATTGGTATTCTTTAACAAGGTTTACAACACCTTGTACGAATTCTCCACCGAAAGCAAGGGCGAAGAAGACTGGAAGGGCACGAGAAAGAGCCCAAGGAACTGCACCAAGAAGATAGTTACGTTCGATTCCTTTGTAGTCAAAGCGTTCGATCGCAGCATCAATACGGTGAGCGAAGAATGTTGTAGTCATACGACCAAGTACGTCGAAGTAAGTCAAAAGTGCCGCTACTGGTACAGCGATTGTAGTGATCGCAAGATCTGTTTCGATTCCTTGTGAAACTGAGAAAGCTGTCGCAAGAACCGCACCAGAAGTTGCGTCGATACGAGAAGCACCACCGAAGGTACCTACCCCAAGTACGAACAACTGCAAGCTACCACCGATAAACAAACCAGTTGTCAAATCTCCCATGACTAAACCAGTAATGAAACCCGCGAATACAGGGGAACCTGCAGAAGAAACGATCGTCAACTCATCACAGATTTGATAAGCTGAGTACAAAGTGAGAAGTAAAATTTGCCACCATTGTATCATAACAATGACCTCCTAAAAATTTTTTCCTATTTTAATAAGCTCAAAAAGTCTGAAACTGGATCATTTGGAACCATTTGAGCAGTAAGTTTAACACCTTTTTCCGCTAATTTACGGAAATCTTCCACATCCTTATCTACCACGTTGATAGAACGTGTGATAGGGCGAGTTTCTGGTGTTTGAGACATATTGCCGACATTGACAGTTTCAAGTGGCACACCTGCTTCTACCAAACCGAGGAAACGGTCAGGTTTGCGTGCTACAATCAAAAGACGTTGGCTATCGTATTTACCAGCAAGGATATTCGCTGCTGCTTTATCAACTGGCAAAATACTAAGTTTTACACCCGGTGGTGTTGCAAGTTTCAAGCCGCTTTTTTCAACGTCGTTGTTCACAACATCATTGTCAACGACCATGATACGTGAAACATTAAGTTTAGCAGACCAAAGGTTTGCGACTTGTCCGTGAATTAAGCGCCCATCGATACGGCATCCTACAATTGTCATAAGTTTTCCCCCTTTATAAGTTTTAGTGTAGGTTTACAAGTTAAATGTATGTGTTCCTTATACTCCCCTTCTGTTTCAAAGATAATGATGCGGTTGGCACCTTCTTTGAGATAGCTATGTGGAATATAAAGAGATAAGGTTGGACCGACATTCCAGAAGCGACCTAGATGATGTCCATTGATATAAGCAATCCCTTTACCAAACTCAGATAAGTCTAAGTAGGTATCCTTTGGCGCCTCAACTTCAAAGTCATAAGCGTAAAAGGCAGGTTGTCCTTCTGTCCATCCCTTAGAGAAATCAATATTCTCTGGGTTATCAAGAGGAAGTGGATATTGCTTCCAGTTGAGCAAGAAATGCAAATCTTTACAAATACCTGTGCGAATTCCTTTTCGCTGTGTATCTGCTAAGAATTTGTGTCCATAGTTGACACGCCCCATATTTTCAATAAGTATATCAATATTGGATAGCGTTTTCTTTTTACCTTGATAAAAGATATCTTCACCGATTTCTGTTTGGTACTGTGTCGCCACCCATTTACCATCGATAAAGAGCTGAGCTCTATCTCGTCCGTCAATAATTCGAATGCGTTCTTCATCCGCATCCCAACTTGCTTCCGTACGATAGAGTAGGTAGCCGTAACCTTGTCCTAACTCTTCCATTTTCTTAGGGTAGAGACTTTCAATCGGACTGGATAGGCTATCCAAGGTTTCAAACAAGGAAACTTTTTCAACTAGCGGAATCGCGTCAACTTCCATACTTGCCTTGTGAAGTGGCTCAGATTGCGGATACTCAGGATAGTAAGTCGCCATCATGTCTTTGACTGCAAAATATTTAGCAGTTGGGTTTCCAGCTTCATCAAGAAGAGCGTCATAATCATAAGATGTTACTTGTGGTAAATCAATGGTTCCTCGAGCTGAACAACCATTCATAAAACCAAAGTTGGTCCCACCGTGGAACATGTAAAGATTAATAGAACCTTGCTCTAAAACCTCGTGGACAGCTTCTGCTAATTCCTCAGGTTCACGCTTGATGATTGGTTCTTTCCATCGATTGAACCAGCCATCCCAGAATTCCATACACATGAGTGGCCATTTCTTGCCGTGCTCATCAAAGAATTCTTGCATCTGTGAGAAATTATAAGTAGCCTTGGAACCAAAGTTCCCTGTCACAAAGAGATCATCCTCAATTAAGGTTCCAGCCTTAAGAGTTGCTCGCCATGGTCCATCTGATGTGAAAAGCGGACAAGTAACTGCTCGTCCTTCCATCAAACGTCGAATTTCCCTCAAGTAGGTCTTGTCCTCGCCATAGGATCCGTACTCATTTTCGACTTGCATCATGAGAATGTTCCCACCGTTTTCCAATAATCTCGGAACTAGACGTGGAAGCAACTGATCATAGTAGCGACCAACCATATCAATGAAAGCTGGGTCAGATGACCGAATTCTCATATCCTTGGTCAAGAGCCATGCTGGTAAACCACCGAATTCCCATTCTGCACAGATAAATGGAGAAGGACGTACAATTGCATATAAGCCCAAATCTTGTGCAGTTTGAAGAAATCTCTCTAAATCAAGATTACCTTCAAAGTTAAATTTTCCTTCAGCAGGTTCATGCATGTTCCAGGCGACATAAGTCTCAACTGTATTGAAACCTAAAGCCTTGAGGTTATACAATGAATGATGCCAATCTTCCACAGGAATTCTAAAATAGTGAATGGCACCAGACAAAACCTTGAATGGTTTTCCATTCAGATAGAAATCATCTTTAATTTCAAATCTTGCCATTCTTCCTCCTCTGAAAACGAAAAAGATTGCGCTTTCATTTGTTGTTATATCAACTATAAACTAATCGGGGATTAATGTCAATACTTTTTGAAATTTTCTTTAAAAATTTTCTGTCTTTTACTAAATTTTTTCTAAAAAATATCAAAATGCCATAAAATCAACGTTCTAAATAGAAAGCAAAAATAGGAATTAAAACTCAAATTATTTATATGTATCCTAATTTCTTATTCCGATATTTTAAATTTTTTCATCGCTTTTCTACTCTTTTTTTCGATTTTATGTTAAAATCATAGGTGGAGAAGGAAAAAATGAGGTGAAATTATGGCAATTCCAAAGTATCAATATATTAAAGATGAATTGAAAAACAAGATTATTTCTGGTCAATTTGCTAGTGGAGATAAATTCTACACTGAAGCAGAATTGATTTCCATGTATGATGTTAGCTCAATCACAGTGGTTCGTGCCTTGAATGATCTTGCTAAAGACGGATACATTGTTCGTCAACAAGGTAAAGGAACTTTCGTAGCTCGTGCCCGCAAGCATAAACTCGTTGAATTTTCTGATGTAGAAATCTTCGAGACCAAAGACGATAAGGTAACTGTTCTTTCTATCGAACGCGGGAACGATCTTAAATATCTAGAAAAGCTCGGCCTACGTGGCGATCAATTCTACTACAAGATTGAACGTGTTCGTGAAACAAATGGCATCACCTATATCTATCACAGTTCATACATTCCTGAACAGTACATCAATGCCAACTATCCAAATCTTGAATACTATAGTTCTATCTATACTCGTTTCAAATTGGACTACCACATTCACATGAATGATGAGCATTTTGAAGAAATTAATGAAATTGTATTTCCAACTCCAGAACATGCCGCTTCTGTATTAGGAATCGACACTCATTTCCCAACTGTTTTCCAAACTAAGACAACTAAGCTTGAAGCAACTGGTCAAGTTTTGGAATATATCGAGACATATAAACGATCTGATTTCTACAAAATCAAATTCATTTCTTGTGATCGTGACCACTAATCTTTAAAAATCCTGAGGCGACTGTCTCAGGTTTTTTATATACCCATTATAGCATCAGCTCACTTTCCTGAGAATAGCATTTCAAGCAATTCTATAATTAGTAACCTTTTTACTAAAAAATAGTCAAAATTAGAAAAATATATCTTAATTTATAAATTATTCTATTTTTTATAGTAATTCCCTCAAAAACTTGACTTTATTTTAGTAAGAACATACAATAGGATCAATGTATGAAAACGTTATCAAAGAATTCAAAAGGGAGGTTTTTAATGAAACCAGAAAATAAACAGCGCTTCTCTATTCGTAAATATGCAATTTGGGCCGCTTCTGTATTGATTGGCTTTGCCTTTCAGGCTCAAGCTATTGCTGCTGACGGAGTTGTGCCTGCTACAACAGAGAATCAACCTGCTGTCCAAACCACTGGAGAAGTCACTCCACCAACGAGTGAAGAAAAACTCGAGACTACTCCTTCAACAGAAAATGTAGCTCAAGCGTCTCCAGTCGCTCCAGTAACAAATACTGAAGCTCCAACAAAATCAGAAGTAACTGGAGAAGCTAAGAAGTCAGAACCAGAAGAGGTAGAAAATAAAAAAGTTGCTACAGTTGAGGCTCCTTCAGCCAAAGAATATAAACTTCCTGAAACAGGAAGTCAAGGTTCAGAATGGTTGATTGCTACAGGTTTGATGGCTGCACTCACAGCTTATGGACTTAGCAAGAAAAAAGATTAAGCACAAATAAAAAAGCGAGATTGAATCTCGCTTTTTTATTTTATGATTAGTCACCCAAACCGATGCGTTCGAAAATTTCATCCACTCGTTTGGTGTAGTAAGTTGGGTTGAAGATTTCGTCGATTTCTTCTTGAGTCAAACGTGATGTTACTTCTGGGTCTGCTTCCAAAAGTGGTTTGAAGTCAACTTGGTTATCCCATGATTGAGCTGTCTTCGGTTGAACAAGGTCGTAAGCTTGCTCACGCGTCATGCCTTTTTCAATCAAGGTAAGCATAGCACGTTGGCTAAAGATAAGACCAAAAGTAGAGTTCATGTTGCGGATCATGTTTTCTGGGAAGACCGTCAAGTTCTTGACGATATTTCCAAAACGGTTGAGCATGTAGTCAATCAAGATGGTTGTATCTGGTGTGATGATACGCTCAGCTGATGAGTGAGAGATATCACGTTCATGCCAGAGAGCAACATTCTCATAGGCTGTAATCATGTGACCACGGATAACACGCGCCAGACCTGTCATATTTTCAGAACCGATTGGGTTGCGTTTGTGAGGCATTGCTGAAGACCCTTTTTGACCTTTAGCAAAGAACTCTTCCACTTCGCGTTGTTCTGATTTTTGCAAACCACGGATTTCAGTAGCCATACGCTCGATAGAAGTTGCGATGCTAGCAAGAACTGCAAAGTACTCAGCGTGAAGGTCACGAGGAAGTACCTGTGTAGAGATTTCCTGAGCACGGATACCAAGCTTGTCGCAGACGTATTTTTCAACGAATGGTGGGATGTTGGCAAAGTTACCAACCGCACCAGAGATTTTACCAGCTTCCACACCAGCAGCCGCATGCTCGAAACGCTCGATGTTGCGCTTCATTTCGCTGTACCAAGTCGCTAATTTAAGACCAAAAGTTGTCGGTTCAGCGTGCACACCGTGGGTACGACCCATCATGATGGTGAACTTGTGCTCTTTCGCTTTGTCAGCGATGATGTTGAGGAAGTTTTCAAGGTCCTTGCGGATGATGTCATTGGCTTGTTTATAGAGGTAACCATAGGCAGTATCTACCACGTCAGTAGAAGTCAAACCATAGTGAACCCACTTGCGCTCTTCACCAAGAGTCTCAGAAACCGCACGCGTGAAAGCCACCACATCGTGACGAGTTTCCTGCTCAATTTCCAAAATACGGTCGATGTCAAAATCCGCTTTTTCACGAATCAAAGCCACATCTTCCTTAGGAATTTCTCCCAATTCAGCCCATGCTTCATCGGCCAGGATTTCCACCTCAAGCCAAGCACGGTATTTATTTTCTTCAGTCCAAATATTCGCCATTTCTGGGCGAGAGTAACGGTTGATCATTGTTTTGTTTTCCTTTCTTTTGATGTTTTACATCAGTTAGCAATCGACTGTCGCTTTATTCAAATTCCTCTTTCCCAATCCACACCGATGGATAATGATCCAGTGTATTCAAATCCGTATCTAACGGTAGATCATAGATGGCTAAATAGTTTTCAGGATATTGAGCAGTCAGCTCTTCATACTTAGCTTTCACTTTTTCGTGATTGCTACTAGCATACAAGACTTCGACGACTGCTCCCGTCTTTTCTTTTTCAACAAATGCGTTGACAATGAGTTGAATCATAGGCATGTCCTAAAAATCAATCCCTTTCCCAAATTCTTCAACCTCATCTGGCACATCACTAAACAAAGTCACATGTCCCATTTTGCGGTTGTGCTTCGCTTCTATTTTACCATATAGGTGGAGGTGGGCGCTTGGATTTTCTGTCACATATGTTTCAGCTGCTTCGACGTGTTGGCCGAGGACGTTGAGCATGACTGCTGGAGCATGGAGGTGGATTGTTGGAAGTGGCGCTCCGAGAACGCCCAAGATATGTGTGTCAAATTGTGAAAAATCACAGGCTTCGATTGAGTAGTGTCCAGAGTTATGTGGGCGTGGCGCGATTTCGTTGACAATAATGTCATCAGCTGTCGCAAACATTTCCACACAAAGAGTTCCAGACAAGTTCAGCTGTTCAGCGATTCGCACTGCCATGGCTTTGGCTTTTTCAGCCAGACTTTCTGAAATGCGAGCTGGCACGATGGTCTTAGACAGGATATTGTTACGGTGGATATTTTCCTGAACCGGGAAAACTGTCACGTCCTTGCCATTTCCTGACACAATGACAGAAATTTCAAGGTCGAAATTGACGAATTCTTCTAAAACGCAATCTGCTGAATCTGCTAGCGCATAAGCTTCTTCTAAATCTTCCGCTGAACGAATGACCTTTTGTCCATGGCCATCGTAGCCACCAGTCGCAGTCTTGAGGACATAGTTTTTAGAAAGGTCGATATCTGCCAAATCCTGGTTTGAAGTCACAACCTTGTAGGGTGCCACGGTGACTTGAGCCTTATTTAAGAGAAAGTCCTTTTCAAAGATGCGATTTTGGGAAATGCGGAGCAAATCTGTCCCTTGAGGGAGTTGACCATCCTTGATGACAGCATCCAAACCATCGGCATCGACATTCTCAAACTCATAGGTCAGGACATCGCAACGCTCCGCCAACTGACGGAGGGCGTCCACATCATTATAAGGCGCCACGATGATTTCCGCCACACGAGAGGCTGGGCAATCCGCCGCAGGATCCAGCGCGATAACCTTGTGTCCCATGTAGATAGCAGAAATGGCCATCATCTGACCCAGCTGACCACCACCGATAATTCCGATTGTTTTAGATGAGCTCATTCGTCGACTCCTCTGCGATTTTTCCTTGTTCTTCTGCGAAATCTGCCAATGCTGTTGCAATAGCCTGATCCTCTACTGAAAGGAGACGGAGGGCAAAGAGGGCCGCATTGGTCGCACCTGCTTCACCAATAGCCATTGTCGCAACAGGCACACCACCCGGCATCTGAACAATCGAGTAAAGAGAATCCACGCCACTAAGCGCTCGTGATTTGACTGGTACACCGATGACAGGGAGGGTTGTTTTGGCAGCTACCATACCTGGCAAATGGGCTGCGCCACCCGCACCTGCGATGATAACCTTGATGCCACGGCTACGGGCTTCCTCCGCATGTCTAAACATGAGGTCTGGTGTACGGTGAGCGGAAACAACTTTCTTTTCGTAGACTACACCGAAGCGGTCTAGGACTTCAGCGGTTTTTTGCATGGTTGCCCAGTCGGATTTTGAGCCCATGATGATGGAAATTACTGGTTTCATTTTTAATCCTTTTTCTTCCTTTTTTGACAATCACCTTAGGTTGTGAGGGACGGCAGCAGCCACCAAAGGTGTCTCATGCCTAAATCGGAAGCCCAAGGTCTTCCGATTTCCCTGAACGATTGGCTTATAATCCAATCGTTCTTTCACAACGGCGGTGATTGCTCTATATCAGCTCGCTAATGCTCGCAAATTAAACGACCATTATCGGGTTTGGCGACTGCGTCGCTTTTTCTTATATCTTTATCTAATTGCCTTGCTTCCGATATCTGTTCGGTAAAAGAGGCCTTCTGTATTTTGTTTGTTGAGTTGGTTGTAGATAATGTTTTGGCCGTCTTTGACAGTATCTGCTGTGGTGACTAACATATAGACACGTCCACCGTTTGAGAGGAGGTCTTCCCCATTTTCAGCAAATTTAGCTCCGGCATAGTAAGTGATGATGTCGCCTTCTGTCTTGGTAGGAAGCTTGACACCTTTCTCATAAGCGAGTGGGTATCCGTTTGAGGCTACAACAACGCCTAGTGTCACACCCTTGTCCATCCAAGTGATGGCTGGCTCTTTGCCTTCCAAAATGTCAGTAATGTTATTCGCGAAGTCAGATGTCAAACGAGGTAAGATAATTTGCGTTTCTGGATCTCCGAAACGAGCGTTAAACTCGATGACTTTGGGCCCATCAGCTGTCAAGATAAGACCTGCGTAAAGGACACCAAGATAGGGGCGCCCTTCTTTAATCATCCCTTCGAGGACTGGCTTGACAATGGTGTCAACCGCTGTAGCAACCACGCTCTCTGGCAAGTGTGGAACTGGCGCATAGGCACCCATACCACCCGTGTTAGGCCCCTTGTCGCCATCATAGGCACGTTTGTGGTCCTGAGCTGTTGGCATGATGTAGAACTTGTCACCATTTACAAAGGCAAAAAGTGAAAATTCCTCTCCTGCAAGAAACTCCTCGATAACCACACGCGCACCTGAGTCCCCGAATTTATTGTCCAAAAGCATCTCGTGAGCGGCTTCTACTGCTTGCTCGACTGTCTCAGCAACGACGACACCTTTCCCAAGGGCCAAACCGTCTGCCTTGACTACGATTGGAGCGCCTTTTTCTTCGATATAGGCCTTGGCTTCCTCGAAATCTGAGAAGGTCCCATAGGCTGCTGTCGGAACATCGTATTTGACCATGATTTCCTTAGCAAAATCCTTGGACCACTCCAACTCCGCTGCCAATCTTGTCGGACCAAAGGCTTTGAGGCCAGCTGCATTGAACTCATCCACAATCCCAGCCGCAAGGGCGTCATCTGGACCAATGAAGGACCAAGCAATATCGTTGGCTTTTGCAAACTCAATCAATTTAGAATGTTCGGAAATAGAGATATTTACCAATTCCAGATCATCCAGAGTCATCCCGTCGTTCCCAGGAGCTACAAAGACTTTTTCAACATCTTTTGACTCAAGCAACTTCTTAGCAATGGCATGTTCACGACCACCCGAGCCGACAACTAACAGCTTCATCTTTCAACCTCTTTTGCGAATTATTTACTAATATTATACCATAAACGTTCGTTTTAATCTTGTTTCGTTTCGCTTTTAAAGCAAAAAAAAGGAAAGAAACTGTTTTCTTCCCTTTTATTTTCTTAATGTCTAAAATGTCTCACGCCTGTGAAGACCATGGTTAAGCCGTATTTATCAGCAGCTTCGATGGATTCTTGGTCACGGACGGATCCACCAGGCTGGATGATAGCCTTAATACCTGCTTTAGCGATTTCTTCCACGTTATCCGCAAATGGGAAGAAGGCATCTGAAGCAAGAACAGCGCCGTCAAGGCGGTCTTTGGCTTGATTGATGGCAATACGAACAGAGGCCACACGGTTGGTTTGACCTGGGCCAACACCCAGTGTCATGTGGTCATTAGTCACGATGATTCCATTTGATTTGACATACTTGATAGCTTTCCAAGCAAACTCAAGGGCAGTCGCTTCTGTCTCAGTTGGTTGGCGTTTGGTTACCACTTGCCAGTCAGCTGGGCTTTCTTTGACCACGTCTTGATTTTGAACGAGGAGTCCACCGACAACACCTGTATATTCTGCTTCCACTTCACTAGCATCTTGTGCGTCAAATGGCAAGGCAAGAATGCGCAAATTTTTCTTTTTGTTGGTCAAAATGGCTAGCGCTTCATCCGTATAGCTTGGTGCAATGATGATTTCGAGGAAAACACCGTGCATCTTCTCAGCTGTCGCAGCATCTACCTCACGGTTGAGAACGACAATTCCACCAAAGATAGAAACTGGGTCAGACTCATAAGCGTAGTCCCAAGCATTCTCGATGTCATCAGCTTGACCAATCCCACATGGGTTCATGTGTTTCAAAGCCACAACCGTTGGGCGTTCTTTGAAATCGCGAATGATACGGATGGCAGCATCAGCGTCACGGATATTGTTGAAGGACAATTCCTTACCGTTGAGCTGTTTCGCTGAAGCAATTGAGTAGTCCGTTGGCAAGGCTTTTTGGTAGAAGTCTGCGTCTTGTTGAGGGTTTTCACCATAACGCATAGCTTGTTTAAGGTCATAAGTCAAGGTGAGTTTTTCAGGTTTACTTTCACCCACTTGAGCTGTGAAGTATTCTGCAATCAAGGCATCGTATGAAGCTGTGTGACGGAAAACCTTAGCTGCCAAGCGTTGGCGAGTTTCGTAACTTGTTTCGCCGTTGGCTGCCAATTCGTCAAGCACAACAGCGTAGTCAGCTGGGTCTACCACAACTGTTACGCTAGCGTGGTTTTTTGCTGCTGAACGAAGCATTGATGGACCACCGATATCGATGTTTTCAACGGCATCCGCATAAGTCACGTCTGGTTTAAGAATGGTTTCCTTGAATGGGTAAAGATTGACCACAACAAGGTCAATCAATTCGATTTTGTTATCCTTGGCTGCTTCTAAGTGACTATCCAGGTCGCGACGAGCGAGGAGACCGCCATGGATATTGGGGTGGAGGGTCTTGACACGACCGTCCATCATTTCCGGGAAACCAGTCACATCATCGATAGCAATGGTATCAACCCCAGCATTGTCTAGGACAACTTTGGTACCACCTGTTGAGATGATGTCCCAACCAAGTTTTTTAAGTTCTTGGGCAAATTCAACAATGCCCGCTTTATCTGAGACTGAAATAAGTGCTCGTTTAGTCATGTTCTTTCTTTTCCTTTTTAAAAAAGTTCTTTCTTTGCTACAGTCGAAAATTTTCTTTCAGCTCAAGGGCTTCCTTATTTTCGTGCAGCCCCCAAACTATCCAAGACTTCTGGATAGAGCTTGTACTCTGTTTCGTGGATGCGAGTCTCGAAAGTATCAAGGGTATCCCCTTCATGCCTTGGCACACGGACCTGTTTGATGACCTTGCCGGTATCAACACCAGAGTCCACCCAGTGAATAGTCACGCCAGACTGGTCCACACCTGCACTCCAAGCATCCTCAATACCATGAGCGCCTGGAAATTCAGGGAGATAAGCTGGGTGAATATTGATGATACGGCCCTCATAAGCTGCTAACAAGGTTGGACCGACGATTTTCATGTAACCTGCGAGACAAACCAAGTCAATCTCATGCTCATCTAAGAGCTCGACGATGGTCCTTTCGTAATCTGCCTTGCTCTCAAATTCCTTGAGCTCAAAAGCATATGAAGGAATTCCAAGCTTTTCTGCACGTTCAAGGACGTAGGCATCACGGTGATCTGAAAAGACAAATTCTACTGGAAATTGTTCTGCAATCACCTGAAAGTTTGAGCCGTTGCCAGAGGCAAAAACAGCAATCTTTTTAGCCATTATTTAATCACCACACTTGCATCTGTCTTCTTGACAATCCGACCGATTTCATAAACAGGTTCGTCAAGAAGTTCTTTGACACGTTCAACATTTTCTGGTTTAACCGCAAGCATAAGCCCCACACCCATGTTGAAGATTTCAAACATTTCTTCGTGTTTGATTTGGCCATATTTTTCAAGGGCTTTGAAAATTGGAAGGACCGGGACTTTGCTTTCCTCAATTTCAGCCGCCAAGTCATCCGCGAACATACGTGGTACATTTTCGATGAAACCACCACCTGTGATGTGGGCAATCCCGTTGACCAACTCTTCCTTAATGAGTGGTAAAACAGCCTTGACATAGATACGAGTTGGCTCCAAAAGAACGTCTTTGAGTTTCTTGCCTTCCAATTCTGGGAGGACTTCCTCACCTGTATAATCGGCAAAGACACGACGTACAAGCGAGTAACCATTTGAGTGAATACCGCTTGAGGCAAGTCCGAGAAGGACGTCTCCCTCTACTACTTTTGAACCATCGATGATTTGAGATTTTTCTGCAACACCGACTGCGAAACCAGCCAAGTCATAGTCGTCTTCGCCATACATACCAGGCATTTCAGCCGTTTCCCCACCGATAAGGGCTGCACCGGCTTGTACACACCCTTCGGCTACACCAGCAACGACTTGTTCCAATTTAGCTGGTTCATTTTTCCCAGTCGCCACATAGTCTAGGAAGTAGAGGGGCTCCGCGCCTGCAGCGATGATATCGTTGACACACATAGCCACACAGTCTTGACCGATAGTATCGTGTTTGTCGTACTTGATAGCAAGCATGAGCTTGGTTCCAACACCGTCAGTTCCTGAAATCAAAACTGGCTCTTTAACACCTGTTTTTGAAAGGTCGAACATACCACCAAAACCGCCAAGAGCTCCCATAACACCCGCACGCTCCGTACGTGCCACATGTTTTTTAATCCGTTCAACAACTTCATAACCCGCTTCAACGTCCACACCTGATTGAGCGTATGCATTTTTATTTGTCATTTTTTAATCCTTTTCTTTTTTTGAGAAAGACTGCGACGTATTTTTAGATAAACAATTATTTTATCTAAAAATACTAGTCAGGTCTCTAGCTTTGGTCCCATAGGAGAAAGCGTCTACTGACAAATGCTTTAGCTTTTAGTCAGTAGTGAGACGTGGCGCATAAGCATTCTTATTTGTCATTTTATTCATTCCTTTTCTTTAATCGAGAGTCTTTAGCCGTCTATTTGTAAAAACTGATCTTGTCATCCAAACTTCTACGATAGTCTTCTTCATAGTCGTAGAGAGGCGTTGGGTAGTCACCGTCAAAGTAAGCGACACAGAGACCGCCATTTGGCGCATCTGTTTCGATGCCGATAGAATCAATCAAGCCATCAATAGAAAGATAAGTCAGACTATCCGCACCAATGATTTGGCGAGTTTCTTCAACCGTATGATTGGCCGCAATCAGCTCCTGACGTGTCTGGATATCAATCCCGTAGAAACATGGATAGGCAAGAGCAGGACTACCAATGGCAACGTGTACTTCTGATGCCCCCGCTTCTTTCAAAAGTTGGACAATGCGACGAGATGTCGTGCCTCGCACGATAGAGTCATCAATCATGACAACGCGTTTGCCTTTAACGACACCAGAAACAGCAGATAACTTCATCCGAACCCCTTGCTCGCGTAATTCTTGAGTCGGCTGGATAAAGGTCCGTTGCGTATATTGGTTCTTGATGAGCCCCATTTCATTTGGCAGACCTGATTCTTCGGCAAATCCCATAGCTGCGCTAAGAGAGGAGTTTGGCACCCCGACTACGATATCAGCTTCATACTTGAACTCACGTGCCAGTTGTGCTCCCATTCTCTTACGAGCTGTATGAACATTGACTCCATGGATGTTAGAGTCGGGACGGGCGAAGTAGATATACTCCATGGAACAGATAGCCAACTGAGTGTCGTTTGTGTAGCTATCATACTGGATACCACTATCATCAATAATAACAATTTCGCCTGGTTTTACGTCGCGAATCCACTCAGCACCGATTACTTCAAAGGCACAGGTTTCAGATGAAACCACTACTGCTCCATTAGCCATTTTCCCGATTGACAGAGGACGGAAGCCATTTGGGTCAAGCGCTGCAATTAACTTATCTTCAAACATCAAGAGATAAGCAAAACCACCTTTAACAAGACTGAGTGCTTCCTTGATTTTACCCATCAGGTTTGGATTGTGGCTACGGCGAATAAGGTGAGCCAAGATTTCAGAGTCAGAGGTTGAGCTGAAAATCGCTCCTCTTTGTTCCAATTCTTGCTTGAGCGATTCTGCATTGGTCAGATTCCCATTATGAGCCAAACCAAACTGCATATCGTGAAAGCGGAAGAGGAAAGGTTGGATATTGTCTACAGAAGCTTCTCCCGCAGTCGCATAACGCACGTGCCCAATCGCTCCAGTTCCTGTCAATTTATCCAAATTCGCAGGATTTTTGAAGACTTCTGATAAAAGCCCCATATCACGATGACGCTTCAATTTCCCTTGGTCATTGGAGAGGATTCCTGCCCCCTCCTGACCACGGTGCTGAAGACTATGGAGTCCAAAATAGGTTAATTTGGCAGCGTCTGGGTGGCCCCAGATACCAAAAACACCACATTCTTCATTAAGAGATTTTACTTCGTATGTCATTTTATATACCTAATTTTTATTTGTGTATCATTCCTTAACGATACTAGAGCGGAATGATACGGCAGAAGCTCGTTTCACTCACAACAATAAATCATTTGCAATTGTCGTAAGTTAGATCTACTTGATTTTACATTCACGGATGGTTATCTATTAGAAAATCTGCAAAGCCTATTTTTCAGTAAAGTATTTAACCGCTGACGCAAAGAGGTGTTGGTCTTTATTTCCTGGAATATTTTGGAAAAGACCGTCTTCGAAACGTTCTGAGTGTCCCATCTTACCAATGATTTGACCGTTCTTGCTTGTGATACCTTCAATAGCATTCACAGAACCGTTAGGATTGTATTTAGAATCCATGCTTGGTTTGCCTTCGAAGTCAACATATTGGCTAAAGATTTGACCATTATCACGGAGCTCTGCAAATTCCTCAGCTGTCACGACAAATTTACCTTCACCGTGTGATACTGGGATGGCATGGATGTCACCAACTTTCACGCCAGCAAGCCATGGTGAGTTCGTATTGGCAATACGTGTTTCAACCATCTTAGCCACGTGTTGGTTGGCATCATTGTAAAAGAGAGTTGGACTCGTACTGCTTGCATCTTCAAAGTTACCGTATGGAAGAAGACCTGATTTGACAAGAGCTTGGAACCCGTTACAGATACCGATAATCAAACCACCACCTTCGATGAAGCTATCGATGGCTGCACGTACTTTTTCGTTAAGCAAGATATTAACGATGAATTTAGCTGATCCATCTGGTTCATCCGCTGCTGAGAAGCCACCGGCAAAGAAGATAATGTTAGCTTTTTCGATATTTTCAACCATAGTGTCAACAGATTTGACAATTGCTTCTTCATTCAGTGTTACAAATGGTACCAAGTTGACTTTTGCGCCTTCTTTTTCAAATGCCTTAGCGGAGTCATATTCGGAGTTGGTACCTGGGAACACTGGGATGTAAACCACTGGTTTTTCAATAGTTTCTTTAGCTTTGATAACAGCATCTGACGCCACCGCAGGTACTTCTTCCAACTCAGTTGCTTGTGCAAATTCCGTTGGGTAGACTTCTTCCAATTTACCTTGGAAGGCACTGTCAAGTTTGTGTCCATCAAGCGTTACATCGTTGACAGTAAGTGTAAAGTCAGCTGCTGTTTGTCCAATCTTGGCAACACCTGAAATCTCTTCCGGAGATGTGAAGACGAATCCACCCAATTGAGCTGTCAAGGCAGTCTCAAGATTTTCAAGGGTTACAGTGGCACCAATATGGTTACCAAATGTTGCAAGGGCAAGGGCTTCAAGGACACCACCATATTTGACAGCTGATGCTGCTGTTACTTTGTGATCAGCTTGGATGGCTTCAAATTGAGCAAAGTTAGACTTGATCAGATCAAAGTCAATTTCTTGTGCCAAAGCTTGACCTGGGATGTAATAGATATTTTCACCAGCAGCTTTAAATTCTGGAGAAAGAACCTTACGGCTATCTGCAGTTGTGACACCAAAAGCAACTAAGGTTGGTGGTACTGTCAATTCTTCAAAGGTACCAGACATAGAGTCCTTCCCACCGATAGATGGCAACCCAAGTTGAATCTGAGCTTCAATGGATCCAAGAAGAGCTGCTACTGGCTGACCAAAACGCTCTGCTTGTTTATCCATACGCTCGAAGTATTCTTGATAAGAGAAGCGAGCCTTAGACCAGTTTGCACCAGCAGCAACCAAACGAGCAGTTGCTTCGATAACCGCATAAGCAGCACCGTGGTACGGAGACCATTCTGCGATGTATGGGTTAAAGCCTTGTGCCATGACTGATGCCGTATGAGTCACACCATGTTGGACTGGCAATTTCTGTACTGAAGCCTCCGTTGGTGTGATTTGGTAGCGACCTCCTAGTGGGTGATTGACTGTTGAACGTCCAACTGAACTATCAAAGATGGTTTGTAGCCCTTTTTGACTAGCATGGTTGAGGTCAGACAAGACTGCAAGCGTATCTGCTTCAAGGGTTTCGGCAGATGTTTGGCGTTCTTCTGGAAGCTTGACATCCTTGTCAACTACCTTAGCATCTACAACGACACGTACACCGTTTGTATCAAGGAAACGACGTTCCAAATCAACGATGGTTTCACCATTCCAGTGCATGACAAGATTTGGTTTTTCGGTCACTGTCGCAACGACAACCGCGTCAATATTTTCTTTGTTACATGCTGCAATGAAGGCATCTACATCTTCTGGACGAACCACTACAGCCATCCGTTCTTGAGATTCAGAGATGGCAATTTCTGTACCGTTCAAGCCTTGATATTTTAATGGCACTTTGTCTAGATCAATTTCAAGACCATCTGCCAATTCACCGATAGCCACACAGACACCACCAGCACCAAAGTCATTTGATTTCTTGATCAGACGTGTCACTTCCCCATTACGGAAAAGACGTTGGATCTTACGTTCTTCGATGGCATTCCCTTTTTGAACCTCAGCACCAGCTGTTTCAACAGATTCAACTGTTTGAACTTTAGAAGAACCTGTCGCACCACCGACACCGTCACGTCCAGTCTTACCACCGAGCAAGATAATCACATCACCTGCTTCAGGTTTTTCACGAACAACATTTTCCTTAGGAGCTGCACCGACAACTGCACCTAGCTCCATACGTTTAGCAACGAAACCTGGGTGGAAGTATTCACGAACATAGGTCGTCGCAAGACCAATTTGGTTCCCATATGAAGAATAACCGTGAGCCGCTGTTTTAGAAATCACTTGTTGTGGTAATTTCCCAGCGCGAGTTTCTGAAATTGGAGCTGTAATATCGCCAGCACCTGAAATACGCATGGCTTGGTAAACGTAGGAGCGACCTGACAATGGGTCACGAATGGCACCACCGATACAAGTTGCCGCTCCACCAAATGGTTCGATCTCCGTTGGGTGGTTGTGAGTTTCGTTTTTGAACATGAGAAGCCATGGTTCTTTCACACCATTGACATCCACTTCAATTTCAACGGAGCAGGCATTGATTTCATCAGACACTTCCATGTCGTCCAAACGACCATTGGCACGCTCATAACGACCAAAAATAGTCGCCATATCCATCAAGGTTTGAGGTTTTTCTGTACGTCCCAACTCATCACGCATGGCAATATACTTGTCATAAGTCGCTTGCAATTGTTTTTGGAATTTAGAAGCTGAGAAGTCGATGTTTTTCAACTCAGTCTCGAAAGTTGTGTGACGACAGTGGTCAGACCAGTAAGTATCCAACACCTTCAACTCAGTCTCAGTTGGCACACGACCAATAGACTTGAAGTAATCTTGAATGAAGAGAAGGTCATCCACTTCCATGGCCAATCCTTGCTCAGCCTTATACTGTGCAAAATCTTCTGCTGTATATGTTTCAAAGAAATCCAAATTTGGAATGGTCTTGTCAGACTCAGAGAAATCCTGTTTCGCAATACCAAGAGTGATGTCTTTGAAACGAGAATCCACTGGGTTCAAGAGATAGTTTTTAACAGCTTCCAATTCATTCGCATCAATATCCTTATTGACCAAGTAAAGTTGTGCTGTGTTCACTGTTACATCATTTGAACTACCCAACAAAAGCAAAGCTTCTTGTGAAGACGCCGCACGTTGATCAAATTGACCAGGCAAACTTTCGATAGCAAAGAAAGCATACTTCTCAAGATCAGCCTTAACCTCAGCTTCATCCAAAACAGTATCGGTCACCTGCTCAGAAAAAATATGTTTTTCCGCACGCGCAAACAAGTCCTCTGCCAAATTAAAGACATCGTAAACCTGAACAATCCGAAGATCCTTCAAGGTTTTCAACTGAAGATTATGCTGTAATTCTTTTACTAAAGAGTCAGATTTGACACGAAAATCAGCTTTTTTCTCAACGAAAATACGTTTATCCATTTTAGTTCCTTTATCTATTTCTACTTAAAGATTGTAGTGACGACCAAGTAAAACTTTACTTCAATCCTTGCAATTTTTCTAACACGACCTTATAAACATCCGTTAGACTGCCCAAATCTCTACGGAAAACATCCTTGTCCATATGGTGCCCTTCAGCATCCCAAAGGCGGCAGTTATCTGGAGAGAATTCATCTGCCAAGATAATCTTGCCATCCTTATCAAAACCGAATTCCAATTTAAAGTCAATCAAACGAAGACCAATTTGTGCAAACCAATCTTTCAGCAATCCATTGATGCGACGTGTTTCTTCCTTGATATAAGCGATTTGTTCATCATTGGCAATATCCAAGAACTTCACATGCTCATCATTGATGAATGGATCATCCAACTCATCGTTCTTGTAGTAAAATTCAACGATTGGAGTTTTCAAGTCCAAACCTTCTTCCACGCCAAAACGTTTTGAGAAAGAACCCGCAGTCACGTTACGAAGCACAACCTCCAAAGGAATGATGGTCACTTTCTTGTTGAGTTGTTCTGTGTCAGAGATACGTTCGATAAAGTGAGTAGCCACACCTGCAGCATTCAATTTTTCAAAAATAAGAGACGAAATCTGATTATTGAGCACACCTTTGCCTTCGATGGTCTCTTTACGAGCACCATTAAGCATGGTAGCTTGGTCCTTATAAACGGACCTAATCACATGTTCGTCTTCTGTAGTATAGATATCTTTAGCTTTTCCCGTATAAATAAGTTTGCTGGACATTTTATTATTCGCCTTTCGTATTACTTTGCCTCATTCTAACACAAAAATAAGCATAAATCAAATGTTTTACGAACGTAAACGTATTCTTCACTCTAAAACATTTAGAAAAAAATCAAATCAGACTATTTAGATAACCAGACCACAATCATTCAAACTTCACACAATCAAAAAAGCAACATGACCAGCATGTTGCTTTTTCTTATATTCTATTTTTGATGATTGCTAATACGTCTGCAACACTTTGGAGGTTGTCAATTTCTTCATCACTGATCTCGATTCCAAATTCATCCTCAACTGTTAGAATAAATTCCATCAAATCTACTGAATCAGCATCTAAATCATCCTTTAAACTCAAGTTTTCAGTAACTACAAAGTCCTCTCCTTGACGCTCTTGAATGATGGTTACGATACGGTCAAAAATTTGTTGTTCTGTCATATTGTTCTCCTTATTCCTCTGAAAATTCACGCGCAGTTTGAGCAACTACATCTGTCTCAAGCATGGTACGAATCTGGCGTATTGTGCTATAGACAGCCTTGGCATCACTTGAACCATGAGTCTTAACTACTGGTGCTTTAACACCAAACAGAACCGCGCCTCCAACATCTGAATAGTTGAGCTGTTTTTTCAAACCTCTGAGGTTATCCTTAAGAAGGAAAGCTCCTAGCTTAGCTCTAAGACCGCCACCTACAATAGCATTTTTAAGCAAGCCCATGATACCCATAGCAGTCCCTTCAATAGCTTTGAGCACAGCGTTTCCCGTGAAACCATCTGTTACGACTACATCGGCAACACCATCCATTAAATCACGCGCTTCCACGTTCCCGACGAAATTCAAACTCTTATCAGCCACTAATAGGTCATAGGCTTCCTTGCGGAGTGGATCTCCCTTGCTGCTCTCTGTCCCGTTATTAAGCAAACCTACACGAGGTTTTTCAATGCCACGAACATTTCTAGCATAGAAGGAACCTAGGATAGCGTATTGATGCAGGTGATGAGCTGTATTTTCTGCATTAGCACCAAGGTCAAGCATATCAAAACCTTTTCCATCAATAGTTGGCAAGGTTGACATAAGACCTGGTCGATCGATATTTTTGATACGACCAACGATGAAGAATCCTGCTGCTAACAAGGCACCTGTATTTCCTGCAGAAAGAACTGCATCTGCCTCTCCATCTTTGACAGCCTTAGCTGCCAATACCATGCTGGAATTTTTCTTCTTGCGGATGGCTTTTGTAGGCTCATCATCTGAGTCGATTTTTTCATCCGTATGGATAATGCTGACGCGCTCTGTAGCTGTTAGATATTGCTTGATTTTGCTTTCATCTCCATAAAGTTGGACTTCAATATCTGAAAAGTCAGCAAGGGCTTGATTAACTCCCTCTACAATAGCTTGTGGTGCGTAATCGCCACCCATTGCATCAACTGCGATTTTTTTCATTTGTCTTCCTCTTTCAGTAGTTGTCCCCAGTCGGCTAGGGAATCAATAAATTTCTTTGATTTTAGATGAATGCCGACATATTCCTCGTAGATTTGGTCCATAAACTTACGCAAGTCTTGCTTGATTTCGGCCTTAAGTGAGATAGCCTCCAAGGTCTCAAAATCAATGGCTTGAAATTGATTGAGCAGATAAGGAATATTGGGATTTAGATGACATCGTTTCTCATCTTCATGGTAATGATCGGGACAAAGACAAGCCCCGTATTTGAAGGAGAAGTCAAAGGCTTGCCCCACACGATGACAAAAGGTACACTCATTAAAGTTGAGACTGATTCCAAAACGTGTCAATATTTGAATTTCAAAAATATTGGTCAAAACTTGATAATCCAGACCCTCTTCCATCAGCTCTAAAGTCTTTTGCAAAAAAGCAAATAAGGGAGCATCTTCTTGGTTATCCTGCAAACTCGCATCTGCCAAGGCTGCAACGTAAGTCGCATAAGCCATAACAAAGAGGTCACTATTGATTTTCGGAAAAGTCTTCACCTCATGATAATCTTCTATATAACTAAGTCCATCGTCATTGACTTTTAGGAGAAAATGGGCTAAGACTAAAGGTTGAATGACAGGAGCTAGTTTGGATTGGCCGGCGTGTTTGACAAAAAACATGCGCTTCCCTGCCTGTTCTGTAAAGATTTTAACAAGCTTATCATCCTCTCGAAAATTTCGATTGTAAAGTACTAAACCCTGACTCGTAATCGATTGAATCATGTTTCTCTCATGTACTCCTCAAGTCGTTTCATAGCTTCTCTGATGGTTTCCATGCTAGCTGCATAAGATAGGCGAACATAGCCCTCTCCATACTGACCAAAGGCAGCACCAGGAATAAAGGCAACAGCCTTCTTCTTGGCAAAATCCTTTAAAAAAGCAAAAGAATCTTGATTATAGCCTGCCGGAATCTTAGCAAAGATATAAAAAGCCCCATCTGGTTTGATAATCTCAAAACCAAGGTCAGTCATCTTCTCAATAATGTAGTCCCGACGTTGGATATATTCCTTCTTCATGGGTTCTGCATCGTTCTTACCAGCTGTCAATGCTTCCACCGCAGCATGTTGCGCCATGGTGTTTGCAGCAGTTACCAAATACTGATGACTCTTGATGAGTTGAGCCGTAAAGTTTGCTGGTGCAAAGATAAAACCTAAACGCCAACCTGTCATGGCATGGGATTTAGAAAGACCGTTAATGATAATTGCCTGATCTCTCAACATAGTTCCCAAAGATACATGATTTTCCCCTGTATAGGTCAATTCTGAGTAGACTTCATCACAGACTACGAAAATCTCATACTTACGTAAAACAGCTGCCAAGGCTTCTAATTGCTCGCGACTATAAGTAATTCCTGTAGGGTTGGCTGGATAGTTGAGAATAACTGCCTTGAGCTTGTCCCCCTGCTCCAAAATTGCCTTTTCCAACATCTCAGGCGTCAAAACAAAACCATTTTCAGTTGTATCAATCTCGACAATCTCTGCACCAACTAGATTAACTATTGGCTCATAGCCAGGATAGGCAGGAGCTGGCAAGAGAACCTTGTCTCCTTCCTCCAAAATAGCTGTCAGAGTAGCTGATAGAGCCTCTGTCGCACCAATTGTGACTAAGATTTCATTCTCTGGATTGTAGTCTAGCCGATATTTCTCTTTTACAAAATCACTCGCCGCCTGACGCAAGGTCAACAAACCACTCATCCCTGTATAGTAGGATTGGTCTTGGTCAATGGCTCGCTTTGCAGCTTCCTTGACATGATCTGGCGTTGTAAAATCTGGTTCTCCTAGAGTCAGACGTAACACTCCAGGAATCTCTGAAATAGCCTGATCAAACTGACGAATCAAGGAAACTTGAATCTTATCTAATTGTTTATTAAAGCGTTTGGTTAGGTCCATAGATATCCTCCTTGATCAAAGAACATATATCCATTATACTACAAAAGCTCTCTGACCGCAAAATTCCATTAATTTACAACCTTATTCCCACTTTCTATTTTACTTTTCTGACAGATAAGATTATAATAAGTAGTATTTATTTTTGGAGGTTTTTATGTCATTTCTATCAAAAAATTGGGCAGGACTGTTAGCCTGTCTAATCATTTCTATCATCTCTTGGGTTTTAGGAGGCTTTCTGCCTGTTGTGGGAGCACCTGTTTTCGCCATTTTTATCGGAATGATTCTCCATCCCTTTCTCACTTCCTATAAACAACTGGAGGCTGGTTTAACTTACAGCTCCAAGAAATTGCTTCAGTATGCTGTTATCTTGCTTGGATTTGGACTCAATATCTCACAAGTTTTCGCAGTTGGAAAATCTTCCCTCCCAGTCATCCTTTCGACTATTTCTATCGCTTTGATTATAGCTTTCTTTTTCCAACGATTTTTTAACCTTGATACGAAGCTTGCTACCTTGATTGGAGTAGGTTCTTCTATCTGTGGAGGTTCTGCCATTGCGGCAACTGCTCCTGTCATCCATGCTAAAGAAAAAGAAGTGGCCCAAGCCATATCTGTTATCTTTTTCTTCAATGTATTGGCAGCTCTTATCTTTCCAACTCTAGGGTCTTGGCTCCATCTTTCCAACGAAGGTTTTGCTCTCTTTGCGGGTACTGCGGTCAACGATACGTCCTCTGTAACAGCCACAGCTAGTGCCTGGGATAGCCTATACAATACAAACACTCTCGAATCTGCCACTATTGTCAAACTGACCCGTACTCTAGCTATTATCCCTATCACTCTCTTTCTCTCCTATTGGCAAAGCCGTCAACAAGGCAACAACCAAGGAGTGAAGCTTAAAAAAATCTTCCCCGTTTTCATTCTCTACTTTATCCTAGCTTCACTGCTAACCACCGTCCTTACTTCTTTTGGTATTAGCAATAGCCTCTTTTCACCTCTCAAACAACTCTCCAAATTCCTCATCATCATGGCTATGAGTGCTATTGGTCTCAAAACCAACCTCATTGCTATGATCAAATCCAGTGGAAAATCCATTCTTCTTGGAGCCCTTTGCTGGATTGCTATCATCCTGACTAGTCTTGGCATGCAATCACTCATCGGTATTTTCTAAGAAAAAAGGTAGCCTAAAGGCTACCTTTTTATTGTTCAAGAATTAAACGTGTATGTTCTCTCTTAATACAACGGTTCATCACGATGTCATCGCATCCTCCAGCACGCAAGATTTCTTCTGCTTCCAAACTTTCAAGTCCTAGTTGTGCCCAAAAAATCTTAGCATCTGCCTTGAGAAAGTCTCGTGCTACATCAGGTAAAAATTCACTGCGACGATATACATTGACGATATCTACAGGGAAAGGAATTTCAGCTAGACTGGCATAAACCTTTTCTCCCAAAATCTCGCTACCTGCAACTTTAGGGTTAACCGGAATAATTTTATAGCCACGAGCCTGCATTTCTTTAGTCACTCGATTGCTAGTTGTTTCCTCACGATCGGATAAACCTACTACAGCTAGAGTTTTACTGGTTGCTAGATACTGACGGACCACTCCATCACTTGGATTGATAAATTCTTGAGTCATAGAAACCCTCCTTTTTCATCAGTATAGCATATTTTGAAAGGGTTTGCAGAAATTTACTATAAAAATCAAAATCAAAAAATCCTCCCAAAATTAAACTATTTCATTTAATTTTAAGAGGATTCATAAAAATTTTATTTAAAGATTATTCTCTTGTTGGTTTATACTGAAGGCTTTCTCCGTGCTGTTTGACAAAATCACTCATCTCTGAGTCAGGAATTTGTCGAAGGTAGAGATTGGCACGAATCGTATCATCTTCTTCACGACAAGTAGAAAGAACAAGATATTTATCCTTAGCTGATACCTTGACATTTGGTTTCTTAACCTCTGCAGTATCATAAATAGTAGTTAGCTGTTTCTCAAAATCCGCATCATCATCAAAAGAAGTACGGTAAAAAGCTGTTTCTTCTGGAACAATAATCATAGCAACAGCTTCATAATAATACTTTCTTTCTGGAGTTTCAATGACAACATAAGGGTGTGCATCAAAATATTCTTGGCGACTGAAGTAATTCACATCTTTAAACATGCGGTGATCAGGAACTTTACTACCACGGGCGTGACCAAATAACCAAGTCAATCGGTCGCTAAAGTCCTTCTTGTTATCAGCATCCATAAAGACTGCACCCATTAAAGGTTCGTTAACGCCGTCAAAGCGCTTATCCAAATAAGTCGCATTATCCGTTGTTTGAACGACTGGTTCATCTAACTGTGTACCAGGAATATATACATAACCAACCGTTTCAGAGTTTGTTGCGAGCAAGCCTTTAAACTTATTAGCAAGATATTCTTTTTCTTCTTGGCTAGCAGTATAAGCTTGCTTTGACGCTTCCTGAGTAACGGTAGTCTCAGTCTGCTTATTCTCACTTGATGCTGAGAAGCTGTTATTATATATAAACAAGGCTCCCAAAGCAACGATAACTACTGCAGCGATAGAAGCAATTATTTTACCAATAGGTGTTTTCTTTGTTCTAGAATGTCCACTCATCTTTTCCTCCCTCATTTTTTATCAAAAAAATCACTGAAACCAAGTTTCAGTGATTGGCTACTTTTTAAATAAAATTATTTAGCAGCGTGTGTTTTTGGAAGAGCTTTTTGACCTGCTTTTGCAGATGCACCAGCTTTTTTAGCTGCTTCGTCTGCTTTTTTAGCTTGGTCTACAGCACCTGGTTTACCATCTTCTGGTTTAGTTGCTGCTTGATCAGCTGCTTGATCAGCTGCTGCTTGAGTAGCTGCTGGCTTGTTATCGCTACCTGGAGTATAGTTAGGGTTCAAGTAACTATCAGTTTTTTCGATTACAAGGTATTCGTTAGTAAACATGTCACCACCTACAACGATTGCACCTTCTTGGTTAACATTTTGGAAGTATCCAGCAGGTGCTGCTGCTACACGGTAGCGAACAGTTGTTCCAGCAGGTGCTGCGATTGAAGCGTCACCATTTGCATCTGTAACTGCTTGTGATGCAACTCCGTTTACAAGGAAGTCAACTGTAACTCCAGCAACTGGAGCACCCAAGCGGTCTTTAACATTAATACGAGCATGTGTTCCATTTGGAACTACACGTTTAAGAGTTCCATCTGGGTTAACATTGTCACCATAAGAAGTTTCTGGCTTAGTCTGTGCTTTGTCATTAGCTGGTGCTGCTGGAACGTAGTTCTTTGAGTCAAATGTTTTTGGATCGTTATCCGCAAAAACTGGAGCTACTGCAGAAAATACTGCAAGAGCTGCTACTGATGATAATAAAACTTTCTTCATGTTTTATCTCCTCTTTAATTTTAAAATTTAATTATAAGGATAATCCTTACTAACTCAAATTATATCACATATATTAGAGTTGTCAAGCTTTTTTTAAAATAAATTTATATTTTCTGGTAAAAAACAAGTAAAATTCATTCGAATTACAAAAATCAAATAAAATTCTTGAAATAATTGGTATAAAAACGTTTAAAATCCGAACAATATAGAGTTTTACGAGTGTTAGGTTCTGTATTTCTAAGAGTATATTTTATTTTTTCAGCTGTAATTTTAAATAGTCTTCTCGATACTAAACAATGGGGAAAGAGGACGTTTTTCGTGGATACGGATGATTGCATCGCCTAAAAGATGAGCGATAGAGATTTGCTCAATCTTATCAATCAAACGTTCCTCTGGTAGGTAGATAGTATCCAAAACAACCAATTTTTTAATGGCTGATTTCTGGATATTCTCCATTGCTGGACCAGAAAGAACTGGGTGCGTACAACTTGCGTAAACTTCAACAGCTCCTGCTTCTGCTAGAGCATCAGCCGCATGACAAATGGTTCCAGCTGTATCAATCATATCGTCAATCAAGATACAAGTCTTACCTTCTACCTTACCAATGATATTCATAACTTCACTAGTATTCATCTTGTCTACACTACGACGCTTGTCGATAATGGCAATTGGAGTTTTCAAAAATTCTGCTAATTTACGAGCACGAGTCACCCCACCGTGGTCCGGGCTGACAACAACATAGTCGGAACCAACCATGCCACGACGCTCAAAGTAATCCGCAATCAATGGAGCGCCCATCAAGTGATCCACCGGAATATCAAAGAAACCTTGAATCTGTGCAGCGTGCAAATCAATCGTCAACAAACGATCAACTCCAGCTACTTCAAGCATATTTGCAACGAGTTTTGAAGTGATTGGCTCACGCGCTCTTGCCTTTCTATCCTGACGTGCATAACCATAGTAAGGCATAACAACGTTGACAGATTCTGCACTGGCGCGCTTCAAAGCGTCTACCATAATCAAAATCTCAAGTAGATTATCATTTACTGGTGAGCTAGTTGATTGTAGAATAAAGACGTGTTTTCCGCGGATCGATTCTTCGATATTAACTTGAATTTCTCCGTCTGAAAATTGACGAACAGTCGATTTTCCCAACTCTATCCCAATCTCTTGTGCCACACGCTCTGCCAATTCTCTATTTGAAGAAAGGGCAAACAGCTTTAAATCAGAAAAAGACATGATTTCCTCCGGTATTTATGTATCACTTGTGTTTTTCACAACATTTTCCATCTATCATTGTAGCGCTTTTTTCTCGATTTTTCAATAAAAAATAAGACAAGAGTAGACTTTTATACTCTTATCTTATACCATTTTATATTAGTGATATCAAAGGTAAAACTTGTCAACCTTCTCATCCTACTTCATGCTACTCCAGAAGCTTTTAATTAGAAAGTTAGTATATCTCCCTCATACTACCTGTATCCACATCGTAAACAGCTCCTGAAATAATAACATCATCTGGAATTAAGGGGCATTCTCGCAGCAATTTCATATCCTCTCGAACACTCTCATCGATGTCTTGAAACGGTAAAAAGTCCTGCCCAGATACATCAACTCCCAATTCACATTTTAGATGCTCTTGAAAATCCTCGTTATTGAAGGTTTGAGCCCCGCAGTCTGTATGATGAAGAACCACAATTTCTCTTGTCCCCATTTGTTGTTGGGAAATTACAAGTGAACGAATCATATCCTCAGTCACTCGACCACCCGCATTCCTTAAGATATGAGCATCTCCAAGAGCTAACCCTAGAGCTGGTGCAACGTGCAAACGTGAATCCATACAAGTTACGATTGCAACCTTGGTCTTGGGTTTAATGGATAAATGCAAATCTCCATGTAGTTCTACATAAGCTTGATTGGCTTTTAAAAAATTTTCAAAATAGGACATGACAACTCACTTTCTAGTCTGCCAGATAATTTGAACACCAAATTATTTATCTCCTATCTTACCATCTTTTCTTTGTCTTGTCAGCTGTTAACTTTCATATAAAAAAACTGGGACAGAGACATCCAGCAACTAGCTTGGGTTTCTGTCCTAGTTTTTTAATATTATGAACCTTTTTGGATATACTTGTTAAGAGAGCCTGCAAAGCTCTGAAGATTGAGACTTTGTACATAGACCTCACCGGTACCTCGGAAGGTATTCACCACTCCTTCGCCTGTACCAATAGACTGCCAGAAGCCATTTTCTAAGTGGATATCATAGTCCAGAGATTGACTCCAAGCCACCACATGGGCATTGTCGATGGTTATTTCTTGGTTTTGTAGCTCAATTTTCTTAATAGATCCAAAAGCATTGGCCAAAAGAGTTCCCTGACCTTGGGTTGTCATCACAAAGAGACCGCCTTGCCCTCCGAACAGAGCTTTCCCAATAGACTGGCGCTCCATTGTATAGAAAGCTGTACCATCAAGAGCTAAAAAGGCCCCATCATTCAATCGGTACTGGTTTTCGCCTAGCTCAAGAGCAATCACTTGACCAGGAGTATCTGGTGCTAAAGCAAGGTTGCCGTTGTCAGACTCTGCAACAGCTTGAGTGATAAAGGTACTTTCACCAGAAACCATTGAACGCCCTACAGCTTTGACAAAACGTCCCAAACCAGAACCGCTTGCATTGAGCTGGGTATTGAGACTTACATTAGGTGTATGGTAGACCATGCTACCACGCTGAATAAAGACCGTTTCCCCCTGATTGAGCGACAACTCTACCAAAGGAAACTGCATTTGACTATCCATAGAAAATTTCATCAGAAATTCCTCCTTATTTTTAATAAATGTTAGCAATAAAATAATTAGTCATCTAAAACTGACCATAACGATTAGGAGAATACTTTTTTCAAGACTTCCTGAATAGTCGTCACCCCAATCACCTGAATTTCCTTAGGTGGCTTTATACCTGTTAGGGAGTTTTTTGGTACATAGATTTTTGTAAATCCAAGCTTAGCGGCTTCATTGATCCGTTGTTCGATACGATTTACGCGCCGAATCTCTCCCGTCAAGCCCAACTCTCCTACAAAACATTCCTGGGGATTGGTTGGCTTGTCCTTGTAGCTAGAAGCAATAGCAACTGCAACAGCCAGGTCAATAGCAGGTTCATCTAATTTGACACCACCAGCTGATTTAAGATAGGCATCCTGATTTTGAAGCAAGAGACCAGCCCGTTTTTCCAAGACAGCCATAATCAGACTAGCACGATTGAAATCAAGCCCTGTCGTCGTACGCTTAGCATTCCCAAACATGGTCGGCGTCACCAAGGCCTGCACTTCAGCAAGAATTGGACGTGTTCCTTCCATAGTCACAACGATGGACGAACCAGTCGCTCCATCCAAGCGTTCTTCCAGAAACACTTCACTAGGATTCAGGACTTCAACCAAACCACCTGATTGCATTTCAAAAATCCCGATTTCATTGGTCGATCCAAAACGGTTCTTGACTGCTCTCAGAATCCGGAAGGTATGGTGACGTTCCCCTTCAAAGTAAAGCACCGTATCCACCATATGTTCCAACATACGAGGACCAGCCAAAGTTCCTTCCTTGGTCACATGCCCTACGATAAAGATAGCAATGTTATTGGTCTTGGCCAGCTGCATGAGTTCAGCTGTCACCTCGCGTACTTGGGAAACCGACCCTTGTACCCCTGAAATCTCAGGAGACATAATGGTCTGGATCGAATCGATGATAAGAAAGTCTGGTTGGATTCGCTCCACCTCAGCTCTCACGCTCTGCATATTGGTCTCAGCATAGAGATAAAACTCGCTATCAATATCCCCCAAGCGCTCTGCACGGAGTTTGATCTGTTGAGCAGACTCCTCCCCACTGACATAGAGAACTGTCCCTACTTGAGACAACTGAGTTGATACTTGTAAGAGAAGGGTTGATTTTCCAATACCTGGATCTCCACCAATTAGGACGAGACTCCCTGGCACCACACCTCCACCGAGTACACGGTTGAATTCCTCCATCTCAGTCTTGGTTCGATTGACATTAATAGAAGTTACTTCTGCCAATTTCATGGGCTTGGTTTTCTCACCTGTCAAGGACACACGCGCATTCTTGACTTCTGCAACCTCAACCTCCTCAACAAAAGAAGACCAAGCTCCACAGTTTGGACAGCGTCCTAAATACTTTGGTGAATTATATTCACAATTTTGACACACAAATGTCGCCTTTTTCTTTGCGATAATAAACCTCTTTCTATATCTCTATCTCACATTCAATCACTTGGCAAAAATCAATCTTCTCATTTGGTACAAACTGCCGTATCAGCATTCGATGGGCTACAACTACCACAGTTTGATGTTCCCGATACTTAGCCATGCATTCTAGAAAACGAGTCTTCATCTCTACAGCTGTCTCATATTGAACAGGAGAATTTAGGAGCAACTCCCCATTATTTTCTAAAAATAGTCTTCTAGCTTCTTCAAATCTATCTATGCCACTTTCATAGACCTGCCATTCATGCAATAATGGCTCCACTCTCAAAGGAAGCCCAGTAGCACAAGATACATAAGAAGCCGTTTCTAATGCTCGCGTCACTGCAGAAGACACCAGTATATCAGCTGAGCCAAACAAAAGATTTTTGCAAAGTTCCTGAGCTTGTTGTCTTCCTTTTACCGATAAAGGGGCCAAGTCTATCCCAAATCCCGTATAAGAACGCTCCTCTAACTCACGGTAATCTGGCTCTCCATGACGTACAAAGATAATCTTCATCTTAGTGCCCAGTTGATCCAAACCCACCAGTACGAACTCCGTCTGCCTCATCTCCATCTGCAATTAAAAATGGTGCAAAGACAGCCTGAACTACACGTTCTCCAACTTCAAGAACAACTTCTTGATCTGTGATATTCTTCATCTGTGCAAAGATATGTCCCTCATTCCCTGGATTGCCATAATAATCTCCGTCAATGACACCCACAGAGTTAATCAAGACCAAACCTTTTTTACGAGGATTTGATGAACGGTCATAAAGATAGAGCACTTCAGTCGGCTGCATATAAGCCTTAACACCTGTTGGGACGAGGACGATTTCTCCTGGTCCAATCACTGTGCGCTCTGCCACCTTTAAGTCGTAGCCAGCTGCGTGTGCTGTCTCTCGTTTAGGTAACAAAGTTTCATCTGTAAAGCTAGAAACTAATTCAAAACCACGAATTTTCATATTATTCCTCTTTTTAATCTTTTATTCTAGGCTATTTTATCTTATTTATTCGAAAAAAGCACGAAAAAAGAGCACACAATTCACACTCGCTTAGGGCTGCTGGATTCCTCCCCTGACCCGCTTCACGCAGAACTGTTGCTCCACTAGTTATTATACCACATTCCCCTCTATTTTTAAAGAGAAATTATTTTTTACGTCGATTTCGGAAAAAGTCTTGCATAATCTCTGCGCACTCATTCTCTAAAACACCTGTTTCAACGTCCACACGGTGATTGAGCCTCTCATCTGTTAGAATATCGTACAAGCTCCCAGCGGCGCCAAATTTCTGATTTTTAGCCCCGTAGACCACGTTTGGAATCCGTGCGAGACCAATTGCCCCACTACACATGACACACGGCTCTATGGTCACAAAAAGCGTACAATCGAGCAAACGCCAACTCTCTTCGCTCAAATTAGCATTCTCTATGGCCATAATTTCCGCATGCATGACTGCCCGTTGCAACTCCTCTCGAGCATTGTGTCCTCTCCCAATGACTTTTCCATCCTTGACAATTACACAACCAATCGGGATTTCATCATGCTCTAAAGCAATCTCTGCCTCTTTTAAGGCCTCTCTCATAAAAGCTTCTTTTTCTTCAAGCGTGTAATTCATCTCTTCTCTCTTCCTAGCTATCAATTCTATCATTATACCATGTTTCTCAACACAAAAAAAGCCACCGAATGCGGTGACTTTATAGGGAGATTATTATGAAAAAGAAAAGTTTAGGAAATTTGTTACAACAAGTTAGGAGGTCTTCTTGTAACTGTCTATAGTATATCCAACCTGTCTTAAACAAATCTTAAAAATCTGCTATGACCAAACACTTTCTAAAATATTTGTCTGTTCACGACCAGGACCTACTGAGAATGTTGAAATACGAACACCCACCAATTCGCTAACACGGCGAACATAGTTGCGTGCATTTTCAGGAAGGTCTTCCAAATTACGTACTCCAGTGATATCTTCAGACCAACCAGGCAATTCTTCGTAGATTGGTTTACAACGTTTCAATTGTTCGAGACTAGCTGGGTAGTAATCAATACGTTGACCATCAAGATCATAAGCCACACAGATTTTAACAGTATCCAAACCACTCAAAACGTCAATAGAGTTCAAAGAAAGATTTGTGATACCAGAAACACGACGGCTATGACGCATAACAACTGAGTCGAACCAACCTACACGGCGAGGACGCCCAGTAGTTGTCCCATACTCATGCCCCACTTCACGAATACGATCACCAACTTCATCAAATAGCTCAGTTGGGAAAGGACCATCACCTACACGACTTGTATAAGCCTTACATACACCGACAACTTTGTCAATCTTGCTTGGACCTACTCCAGAACCAATTGTCACACCACCAGCCACTGGGTTTGATGAAGTAACAAATGGATAGGTACCTTGGTCAATATCCAACATGACACCTTGTGCACCCTCAAAGAGAACCCGTTTACCATTATCAAGCGCGTCGTTCAAGATAACAGAAGTATCAGTCACATATTGCTTGATTTGTTGGCCATACTCATAGTATTCTTCAAAAATATCATCAATTGAAATAGGTTCACTATCATACAATTTTACAAATTGACGATTTTTCTCAGCAAGATTACGTTCTAAACGTTCACGGAAGATTTCTTTATCCAAAAGATCCGCAATACGAATTCCAACACGAGCTGCCTTGTCCATATAGGCTGGACCAATTCCTTTAATTGTCGTCCCAATCTTGTTATCACCCTTAGCTTCTTCTTGAAGACGGTCTAACTCAATGTGATAAGGCAAAATAACATGCGCACGATCAGAAATCCTTAGATTATCTGTTGTAACACCTTCTTCATGCAAATAAGACAATTCTTTGACAAGAGATTTAGGGTTTACTACCATCCCATTACCAATTACAGAGATTTTTTCAGGGAAGAAAATACCTGAAGGAATCAAGTGCAATTTAAATTTCTTTCCATCAATAACAATTGTGTGACCTGCATTATCTCCGCCTTGGTAACGAGCAATCACTTCCGCATTAGCTGAAAGAAAATCTGTAATTTTCCCTTTACCTTCATCACCCCATTGGGTACCTACAACAACAACTGAAGTCATAATAAATTTTCGTCTGAGCCAAAAGGCTCGTCCTTTCTCATATACATGGTGGGACTCTCACCCACAATAATATCTTACAATTTATTATAAGAAAAAAAGCCTATTTTATCAAGAATTAACACTAGAAAAGATTAGGGAATTCTTTCACTTTTGATTTAAAAAAATATAAAAATTTAGCATAATCTAAATATTTTTTATAAATTACTTATTATTGTTCGTAATAAATGAAAATAACTGTATCTACTAACAATAATTGAATGTTTGTCCAAGTAAATGATTAAGATAGATACGATAAGCAGCCCTAAAATGATAGAGAAGAAAATCCTTCTCATTCTTAATCTTAAAATGAATTAAATAATAAAGTAAAAATTTAAGATGAAGTAATTCCCATTCATCAGTACTTTGAAATAAAATTGAATATTCATTTTCGATTTGCTTTAGAAAAACCAAAGATCGATCATAATATTTTTGAAGCATATAAAAAACCTTTCTTATTGATAAAACAAGTTTATCAAAAAGGCAAAATAAATAGATAAATATTTCTATAAAACAAAAATTTTAAGCTGAACAAACTTAAAACAAAGAAAAGAAGTAAAAATAGATGGAAAAAAGCTCTGAAAAATCCAGAAAAATAAAGCCAAGAAAACAAAAAAACGTTCCTTAGAACGTTTAACTACTCCGCCAGTAGGACTCGAACCTACGACATCATGATTAACAGTCATGCGCTACTACCAACTGAGCTATGGCGGATAAAAGCTAAGCGACTTCCATATCTCACAGGGGGCAACCCCCAACTACTTCCGGCGTTCTAGGGCTTAACTTCTGTGTTCGGCATGGGTACAGGTGTATCTCCTAGGCTATCGTCACTTAACTCTGAGTAATACCTACTCAAAATTGAATATCTATCAAATAACAAGAAATCCTTCACACTTCGTATTCTCAGTTACTTTGGATAAGTCCTCGA
>NZ_KV815321.1:0-3994 GCF_001814215.1 Streptococcus sp. HMSC062D07 | reverse complement strand
TAAAAAAGCACGGGTCAGAGCTTCACGGAGTTTCAGGAGCTTCCACCCGTTCAGCACTCCAAAGCGTTTATAGTAACCCCAACGGCTCCACCAGGTGCGCCACTTAGAAGCGCCCTGCTCCTGAAAAGAGCCCTCTACTAGCTCAAACTTTCTCATCTCCTTTCTCCTTAGCTTCTTTTTTAAGCTCTCTAATGATTTTTCTTCTCATTTTCTCTCTTTCTAGCTCTAACTTTTCTTTTTGTTTCTTTAATCTCTGTTTTGCTCTCTCCAGCTTCTCACGTTCTTTCTTAGTCTTTTTCTCTAATCTGTTTTTAATTTTATCAACTCTTTCATTAACTTGGTCAGTAGCTAACTTTCTGTCTTCCTTAGCCTTTCTTCTTCGCTCCGCTTCAGCTTCTTCCCTCTTCCTTTTTTGCTCTTCAAGCTCCTTCGCCCTCTGCTCCATATCAATTTCTTCCCACTCTTCAGGATTAGAAACATAGGAGCTTTGACCACTTAGAAGGTTTTTCACTATTTTTTCTAGCGTCTTACTGTCTATCTCTTCAATGGTTTTATGAGATTTTAAAGATTCTTGCTCATAGTTCAACTCTCTTAAATGAGTTTCATTTTGCAAGATTTTCCAAAAATCTATGCCTTTTTCTTCGCTGATTTTAGCTAAAAGAGACAATGACGGAGCAACGGAACGATTAAGCCAGCTCAAGATTGATTTTATATCATTTAAGCCGTTTTCAGGCTCTTTCAACTCGTGTTGTGTAGCTTTTTGCTGACTTAGGAAGTTGAGCCAGGACTGATCAACTTCCCAGCGACTTTTTTTCTTGTCCTTACCTTGTGGCGGAACTTTAAAAGTCACAACGTCAGCAAGCAAAGCCAAATGCAAAGGCAATAACTCGCCTTTTCTGACTATAATCTCCCGTCTTACAAGTTCAGTTTTACTTCTACCGTTGAAAGATAACTCAAAACGCTCTATAGTGTCGCAACCAGTTGCCCAAGCAGGCAACTGCTCGACTTTAGAGATAAGCTCTAAATCCTTGCGATAAGCTCTTAAATAGACGTTTCCTTTGCTTCCTACGTCAGCCCGACTTTTACCAAAATACACAGTAGAACCTAGCAAGTTACCCGAAGCATCTCTTTCATCAAATCGGTTAAAACGTCTTTTCTTGCTTGTAAACTCTTGATTTTCAAGCTTTTCAATCATTTTAGACAAAGGGAAAATAGTATTGTTTGCAACGTCCAGGGCTATATCTATCCGTGAAACCCAGCCCCCATTTTCTCCGATGTATTTCATCACTTTCACTAAAAAATCTTGATTACTTAAGCCAAGACGGGCGCAACCAATACCTGAAAATGAGTATAAAATACTAGAGTTGTCAGCTTTCCACGCAATAATTAGACCATCAGAGCGAACACTTTCGTTATAGCCATAAATCCCTTTTCCCTCAGAAAAAGAGCCATCAATTAAATTCAACCCCAAAAAATCAAGGAAAGCAAACCGAGGAGAAACAACCTCGTTACCGTCCCAGATTTGGTCAGACGTAAAAACCACGTTCAAGTAGTCAATAGACACATTCAGAACATCTTTCAAAACATTGTTTAAATTTTTTTCTTTTTTCATAAAACACCTAAATGTCCTTCATCCCCCCATAATTATCATAACGGGGGGTCCAGGTTCGCCCTTTCGGGCTCCCCTGGAAATCCTCGTTATTCATTTAAAAACTCGTGTTTTCTAACTCTCAAAATCTCAATCCCTAAAGCATAATAAGGCCAATCAGATTTTTTCAAAAACACTTCGTTTTCATCTAGTAGGCGCAACGCTGAAACATATTGACCGTTAGCCCACAAAGCAAAAGCAGAATCAATCTTTTTCAAGGCATCACTTTTGACATACTTCACATCACATCTTGAAACCCAATCTTTCAGGTTGTTCAAAATCTCAGCATCTGACTTGTTGCACCAGCCGTCTTTACTTGTTGTTATCATTTTGATTACCTGCAAAATTATGAGCAACAGAAAGAGCTTCGAGCTCGTCCAAGTAGTAAGAGTGGTCTTTGCTAAAGTGATAGCCTGACGCTTGAAGCTCATAAAGAGCTCCTGGACTCAAGTCATATAGTCCATCAAAAACAACTCTGACACGGTCACCAGTTCCAAAGTGTGTCAAAAGATAAGTCCAGCCTTGTGGCTCTTGTGAACGTTGCGAACGCCCGTCCGCCCCGATCACGTTCGAGCCATCAGGATTTTTTAACTTGGGAAAATACTGCACTGGAGTAGTTCCAGGATACTGTACAATTAACGTAAAACTTTCTTTTGAGCTTGTTTGCGTAGGAAGAAACGTCTTCCAATCGTTATTTTTATTATTTGCCAAAATAAAAGGCCCTCCAGATAATTATCTTAGGAAGCGCCTCGTCTTATTTCTTATTTAGTCTAAAAGCTTGACCTTTTCGGTCTTTTCTGATAGAATTTTATAAGAATTAGATGAGGACGTTAAATCTACTTGCCGGTGATAGACGTCCTTTTTCCTTTTACTTTGGTAATGCTTTCTTCATTTTAGCACTTTTAAAAAGTAACGTCAAGGCAGGGCAGTTCTTCCTACTAGTCCTATTTTACGTTATTTTTTTTGCGCAAATGGACGCAAACACCCCATCACTCCATTTTGCTATTTTTTCATTTTCTTGTAGAACACAAAGAAAATCAGCTTTATTTTCGCTTGAAGCTCGTCCTGGTACGATAGCCCTAAAACTTCTCTAAAACGCCAAATTAACGGGAAATTGGAAAAAGCCATTTTTACAGGGTTTTCCCCCCGTTTCGGGCGCCCTTCTACAAGTGGTTCCCCCTTGCGAGGGTCTAGGCAGACCAACCCCCGAAAGTCTTTCAGCCTTCCGGCTGGCGGTCATAAGCCTACCCGTGCAAGGCCCACTTGTAAAGGGTCTAGACTAGCGCCCTTTCCGTGTCGTAATACGTGACGAATCCGCCCCATTTAGAAACATTTTCCAATTTTCCGAGAGATGGAACCTGATACCTTCCTGGCTCCCTTCCTAGTTGTCCATCTACATAGACAAAGCCTTCAAACTGACGAGCAGAGCGAGCCCCAGGGCTGGCCGTTGGGAAAACCATTCGCACCAGTTCAGCAGGTGCACCGCCGAGAAGAATTTTTGTCGATAGTTGCGACCTCACGGCATTCGGGATAGTGTCCACGCTAGCAAACTGCGAAGCAACTACAAGAATAACGCCACTTGAGCGACCTTTTAAGGCTATCTGAGTAAGCAAAGCGATCAGCTCTGCTTTTTCTTTTGCTTGCGCAGAAGCTACCAAAGCCCCGAGCTCATCGATGGCTACCACTAGCGGAGTAAGTCCCACCTCGCTAGCCTTAAGGCCTAAACGTTGCTGACGTGCTCCTTCTTTTCCGAGGAAGTCTTCTCGTTGCTCCATTTGAGCTACAACATAGCCGAGCATAGAAAGGACGTCAGAGACTCCAGAGGCACGTTGTAGGACGCTAGAAAGAGCCTGAAGCTCGTTCTTACCGTCCACCAGGTAAACCTGGGAGCCACCTGCCAAGAATTGAGCCAGGAAAGCAAGAAGCGTTGTCGTCTTCCCAGCCCCCGACTTACCAAACAAGCCAAGACCTGGAGACTTTTCGAAATCAACAATTAAGCCTTTCTGCAGAGCAATCTTAAAAGGCACCGCAGAGGAAATAACAGAAGTCACGTCTAAGCGCTTATCAGAAGCGACATCCTCAAGGATAAAGACCGAATAAACCCCTCCAGGCTCTCGCCAAAAGTCCACCACCTCAAAGGCTTCCCAGTCTTTTCTTGTCGCTACTGAGATAAGTTCAGCAAGTCTTTCGTCTTCATCAAGTCCAGGAAGTCTTTCAATTTTGACCTCAAGCACCCCATCACTTGCTAGTAGCTCAATCCAGGGCACACCAACAAGAGAGGTTTTCAGCATTGGATTTACTGACTGCACGTCTAAAAAAGCACGGGTCAGAGCTTCACGGAGTTTC
>NZ_KV815320.1:0-4977 GCF_001814215.1 Streptococcus sp. HMSC062D07 | reverse complement strand
GCGGTAACACGGGTTCGAATCCCGTACGGACTATGGGTGTATCGCGGTTGATGGAAATAGGATTTAAAAAAGTTAAAAAAACCTGTTGACAGAGAAAAGTGACTGTGATATACTAATATAGTTGTCGTAAGCGCGACAAAGACCTTTGAAAACTGAACAAGACGAACCAATGTGCAGGGCACTACAACATGAAGTTGTAGTACTGAACAATGAAAAAACAATAAATCTGTCAGTGACAGAAATGAGTGAGAACTCAAACTTTTAATGAGAGTTTGATCCTGGCTCAGGACGAACGCTGGCGGCGTGCCTAATACATGCAAGTAGAACGCTGAAGGAGGAGCTTGCTCTTTCCGGATGAGTTGCGAACGGGTGAGTAACGCGTAGGTAACCTGCCTGGTAGCGGGGGATAACTATTGGAAACGATAGCTAATACCGCATAAGAGTAGATATCGCATGATAGCTGCTTGAAAGGTGCAATTGCACCACTACCAGATGGACCTGCGTTGTATTAGCTAGTTGGTGAGGTAACGGCTCACCAAGGCAACGATACATAGCCGACCTGAGAGGGTGATCGGCCACACTGGGACTGAGACACGGCCCAGACTCCTACGGGAGGCAGCAGTAGGGAATCTTCGGCAATGGACGGAAGTCTGACCGAGCAACGCCGCGTGAGTGAAGAAGGTTTTCGGATCGTAAAGCTCTGTTGTAAGAGAAGAACGAGTGTGAGAGTGGAAAGTTCACACTGTGACGGTATCTTACCAGAAAGGGACGGCTAACTACGTGCCAGCAGCCGCGGTAATACGTAGGTCCCGAGCGTTGTCCGGATTTATTGGGCGTAAAGCGAGCGCAGGCGGTTAGATAAGTCTGAAGTTAAAGGCTGTGGCTTAACCATAGTACGCTTTGGAAACTGTTTAACTTGAGTGCAAGAGGGGAGAGTGGAATTCCATGTGTAGCGGTGAAATGCGTAGATATATGGAGGAACACCGGTGGCGAAAGCGGCTCTCTGGCTTGTAACTGACGCTGAGGCTCGAAAGCGTGGGGAGCAAACAGGATTAGATACCCTGGTAGTCCACGCCGTAAACGATGAGTGCTAGGTGTTAGACCCTTTCCGGGGTTTAGTGCCGTAGCTAACGCATTAAGCACTCCGCCTGGGGAGTACGACCGCAAGGTTGAAACTCAAAGGAATTGACGGGGGCCCGCACAAGCGGTGGAGCATGTGGTTTAATTCGAAGCAACGCGAAGAACCTTACCAGGTCTTGACATCCCTCTGACCGCTCTAGAGATAGAGTTTTCCTTCGGGACAGAGGTGACAGGTGGTGCATGGTTGTCGTCAGCTCGTGTCGTGAGATGTTGGGTTAAGTCCCGCAACGAGCGCAACCCCTATTGTTAGTTGCCATCATTCAGTTGGGCACTCTAGCGAGACTGCCGGTAATAAACCGGAGGAAGGTGGGGATGACGTCAAATCATCATGCCCCTTATGACCTGGGCTACACACGTGCTACAATGGTTGGTACAACGAGTCGCAAGCCGGTGACGGCAAGCTAATCTCTTAAAGCCAATCTCAGTTCGGATTGTAGGCTGCAACTCGCCTACATGAAGTCGGAATCGCTAGTAATCGCGGATCAGCACGCCGCGGTGAATACGTTCCCGGGCCTTGTACACACCGCCCGTCACACCACGAGAGTTTGTAACACCCGAAGTCGGTGAGGTAACCTTTTAGGAGCCAGCCGCCTAAGGTGGGATAGATGATTGGGGTGAAGTCGTAACAAGGTAGCCGTATCGGAAGGTGCGGCTGGATCACCTCCTTTCTAAGGATAAGGAATGCACATTGGTCTTGTTTAGTCTTGAGAGGTCTTGTGGGGCCTTAGCTCAGCTGGGAGAGCGCCTGCTTTGCACGCAGGAGGTCAGCGGTTCGATCCCGCTAGGCTCCATTGGTGAGAGATCACCAAGTAATGCACATTGAAAATTGAATATCTATATCAAATAGTAACAAGAAAATAAACCGAAAACGCTGTAGTATTAATAAGAGTTTATGACTGAAAGGTCAAAAAAGTAAGGTTAAGTTAATAAGGGCGCACGGTGGATGCCTTGGCACTAGGAGCCGAAGAAGGACGTGACAAACGACGATATGCCTTGGGTAGCTGTAAGTAAGCGATGATCCAGGGATTTCCGAATGGGGGAACCCAACAGGTACTACCTGTTACCCATATCTGTTAAGGATATGAGGAGGAAGACGCAGTGAACTGAAACATCTAAGTAGCTGCAGGAAGAGAAAGCAAAAGCGATTGCCTTAGTAGCGGCGAGCGAAACGGCAGGAGGGCAAACCGAAGAGTTTACTCTTCGGGGTTGTAGGACTGCAATGTGGACTCAAAGATTATAGAAGAATGACATGGGAAGGTCAGCCAAAGAGAGTGAGAGCCTCGTATTTAAAATAGTCTTTGTACCTAGCAGTATCCTGAGTACGGCGGGACACGTGAAATCCCGTCGGAATCTGGGAGGACCATCTCCCAACCCTAAATACTCCCTAGTGACCGATAGTGAACCAGTACCGTGAGGGAAAGGTGAAAAGCACCCCGGGAGGGGAGTGAAATAGAACCTGAAACCGTGTGCCTACAACAAGTTCGAGCCCGTTAATGGGTGAGAGCGTGCCTTTTGTAGAATGAACCGGCGAGTTACGATATGATGCGAGGTTAAGTTGAAGAGACGGAGCCGTAGGGAAACCGAGTCTGAATAGGGCGCTTTAGTATTATGTCGTAGACCCGAAACCATGTGACCTACCCATGAGCAGGTTGAAGGTGCGGTAAGACGCACTGGAGGACCGAACCAGGGCACGTTGAAAAGTGCTTGGATGACTTGTGGGTAGCGGAGAAATTCCAAACGAACTTGGAGATAGCTGGTTCTCTCCGAAATAGCTTTAGGGCTAGCGTCGACATCAAGATTCTTGGAGGTAGAGCACTGTTTGGGTGAGGGGTCCATCCCGGATTACCAATCTCAGATAAACTCCGAATGCCAATGAATTATGGTCGGCAGTCAGACTGCGAGTGCTAAGATCCGTAGTCGAAAGGGAAACAGCCCAGACCACCAGCTAAGGTCCCAAAATAATTGTTAAGTGGAAAAGGATGTGGGGTTGCACAGACAACTAGGATGTTAGCTTAGAAGCAGCTATTCATTCAAAGAGTGCGTAATAGCTCACTAGTCGAGTGACCCTGCGCCGAAAATGTACCGGGGCTAAAACAATTTACCGAAGCTGTGGATACCTTTATAGGTATGGTAGGAGAGCGTTCTATGTGTGGAGAAGGTGTACCGTGAGGAGCGCTGGAACGCATAGAAGTGAGAATGCCGGTATGAGTAGCGAAAGACAGGTGAGAATCCTGTCCACCGTAAGACTAAGGTTTCCAGGGGAAGGCTCGTCCGCCCTGGGTTAGTCGGGACCTAAGGAGAGACCGAAAGGTGTATCCGATGGACAACAGGTTGATATTCCTGTACTAGAGTATGTAGTGATGGAGGGACGCAGTAGGCTAACTAAAGCAGACGATTGGAAGTGTCTGTCTAAGCAGTGAGGTGTGAATTGAGTTAAATGCTTAATTCTATAACATTGAGCTGTGATGGGGAGCGAAGTTTAGTAGCGAAGTTAGTGACGTCACACTGCCAAGAAAAGCTTCTAGCGTTTAAACATACTCTACCCGTACCGCAAACCGACACAGGTAGTCGAGGCGAGTAGCCTCAGGTGAGCGAGAGAACTCTCGTTAAGGAACTCGGCAAAATGACCCCGTAACTTCGGGAGAAGGGGTGCTGACTTTATGTCAGCCGCAGTGAATAGGCCCAAGCAACTGTTTATCAAAAACACAGCTCTCTGCTAAATCGTAAGATGATGTATAGGGGGTGACGCCTGCCCGGTGCTGGAAGGTTAAGAGGAGTGCTTAGGAGTAATCCGAAGGTATGAATTGAAGCCCCAGTAAACGGCGGCCGTAACTATAACGGTCCTAAGGTAGCGAAATTCCTTGTCGGGTAAGTTCCGACCCGCACGAAAGGCGTAATGATTTGGGCACTGTCTCAACGAGAGACTCGGTGAAATTTTAGTACCTGTGAAGATGCAGGTTACCCGCGACAGGACGGAAAGACCCCATGGAGCTTTACTGCAGTTTGATATTGAGTGTCTGTACCACATGTACAGGATAGGTAGGAGTCTATGAGATCGGGACGCCAGTTTCGAAGGAGACGATGTTGGGATACTACCCTTGTGTTATGGCCACTCTAACCCGGATAGGTGATCCCTATCGGAGACAGTGTCTGACGGGCAGTTTGACTGGGGCGGTCGCCTCCTAAAAGGTAACGGAGGCGCCCAAAGGTTCCCTCAGAATGGTTGGAAATCATTCGCAGAGTGTAAAGGTATAAGGGAGCTTGACTGCGAGAGCTACAACTCGAGCAGGGACGAAAGTCGGGCTTAGTGATCCGGTGGTTCCGTATGGAAGGGCCATCGCTCAACGGATAAAAGCTACCCTGGGGATAACAGGCTTATCTCCCCCAAGAGTTCACATCGACGGGGAGGTTTGGCACCTCGATGTCGGCTCGTCGCATCCTGGGGCTGTAGTCGGTCCCAAGGGTTGGGCTGTTCGCCCATTAAAGCGGCACGCGAGCTGGGTTCAGAACGTCGTGAGACAGTTCGGTCCCTATCCGTCGCGGGCGTAGGAAATTTGAGAGGATCTGCTCCTAGTACGAGAGGACCAGAGTGGACTTACCGCTGGTGTACCAGTTGTCTTGCCAAAGGCATCGCTGGGTAGCTATGTAGGGAAGGGATAAACGCTGAAAGCATCTAAGTGTGAAACCCACCTCAAGATGAGATTTCCCATGATTTTATATCAGTAAGAGCCCTGAGAGATGATCAGGTAGATAGGTTAGAAGTGGAAGTGTGGCGACACATGTAGCGGACTAATACTAATAGCTCGAGGACTTATCCAAAGTAACTGAGAATACGAA
>NZ_KV815319.1:0-215 GCF_001814215.1 Streptococcus sp. HMSC062D07 | reverse complement strand
ATGACACCGATTGTTGGACTGGGATTCGGTTTAGCTATTTTTGATACGCGTTTAATCAAGCAATCTCTAGAGGTTTTATTTACTCAAGTATTGGTCAGTTTGCTTGTCTCGACTCTGTATTTCTGGATTTCTCCCTTATCTTATGCAAGTAGCGAGTTGATTGCACGAACCTCTCCAACCATTTGGGATGTTCTCATTGCTATTGCTGGTGGGAT
>NZ_KV815318.1:0-738 GCF_001814215.1 Streptococcus sp. HMSC062D07 | reverse complement strand
GAGGGTCAGCGGTTCGATCCCGTTAACTCCCATAGGTCCCGTAGTGTAGCGGTTATCACGTCGCCCTGTCACGGCGAAGATCGCGGGTTCGATTCCCGTCGGGACCGTAATAACGAAAGTTATTTGACTCGTTAGCTCAGTTGGTAGAGCAATTGACTTTTAATCAATGGGTCACTGGTTCGAGCCCAGTACGGGTCATATTTGCGGGTTTGGCGGAATTGGCAGACGCACCAGATTTAGGATCTGGCGCTTAACGGCGTGGGGGTTCAAGTCCCTTAACCCGCATAATAGAAATCAGCCGGCTTAGCTCAGTTGGTAGAGCATCTGATTTGTAATCAGAGGGTCGCGTGTTCAAGTCATGTAGCCGGCATTTTTTTTAATGTAAACCAGAGTCGATGCGAACGTAGTTCAGTGGTAGAACACCACCTTGCCAAGGTGGGGGTCGCGGGTTCGAATCCCGTCGTTCGCTTATAGAGGCCGGGGTGGCGGAACTGGCAGACGCACAGGACTTAAAATCCTGCGATTGGTAACGATCGTACCGGTTCGATTCCGGTCCTCGGCATATATTGAAGAGCACCCTTAGCTCAACTGGATAGAGTACCTGACTACGAATCAGGCGGTTAGAGGTTCGACTCCTCTAGGGTGCATTAAACATTAAACTCGGGAAGTAGCTCAGCTTGGTAGAGTACTTGGTTTGGGACCAAGGTGTCGCAGGTTCGAATCCTGTCTTCCCGATTG
>NZ_KV815317.1:0-39186 GCF_001814215.1 Streptococcus sp. HMSC062D07 | reverse complement strand
TACTGTAGTAGTCGTAGGTGCTTCAGTAGTAGTTGTGGTCGTTGTAGTCGTTGTTTCTTCTTTTGGATTCACAATTGTTTTAGTTACTGAATGATCAGCTCCAAAATCGTCAACATTAACTTCTGTATCTGCTACTTTGATGACATAACCTGATGGTGCTTCTGTTTCTGTCAAGATATATTTATCTTTTAATAATGCATTAACAGTAATTTTACCATTTTCATCTGTTTCGTATTCACCGATCACTTGATTGTTGGCTTCACGTACTACTTTAAATTTAGCACCTTTAAGCGGTTGATTCTCATTATCAACTTTTTGGATATTGATTGAGTAAACATAACCTTCACCAACCCCACCAGCGATTTGAACTAAAGCACCATTTGTTACTTCTTTAAGAACTTTTCCTTTGCCTTTTAGAGTTGCATCGTTTTTCAAGAGTTCTTTATCAACAGGATCATAATTTAGACGAACTTTATAAGAAATACGATATTGGTCCGCTTCAGTAATATCTCCTAAGTCAACTACGAAAGATTGTCCATCTTCAGCGAATGTCACTTTATGTTGATCTGTAACATCAACACGGTCAGAGAATTGCCATTCTCCATCTACGAATGCAAATTTACCTTTGATAACTTTAATACTATCTTTTACATAGCTAGCATTTGTAAATTTCAAGTGGTCCTCAATCGTTACACCTTGAATATTCTCTTTTGTACGATTGACTGAAATAGTGTATTGGACCTCTCTTTTGTCACCTTCATTAACCCAACTAGTCTTTGTTAAAAGTTTTGGATCACCATCACCGATACCTTTAAATGTAACCTTACCAGCAGGTTTTGTTTCATTGTTTATCGTAATCTCAATTGGGATTTCTCCTTGTTGAGGGTGTTTTTTGAAATCAACACGTGCATAAAAGAAGAAAGCCCCATTAGTATCAGAGTGTTTTTCAACATAATCTGTATAAGTTAATGTTAATTTTTTGTTAGTAGCATCAACTTTAGCGTGTGCGATGATTTCTTTTGTAATCTTATCAGGAATATCAAAAGTCTGAGAAGTAATCATTAAAGCCTCTGGAACCGTAAGTGTCGTTTGATCCCCAGCCTTAACATTTTTTCCAGCTAAATTAAAATCTGCATTGATACGGAATGTAGCCCATTGCTCTAAATCCCAAGTTAGATCTCCACCTTCATTATTTGATACCTTAACATTTTGGATTGTATCTACGAATTTTCCAGTTACTGAAACCTCAGGAGTTTCAGCAAATGTTTTATTCAAACTAAATACAAAGATAGTTGTCAATAAGCATATCAAAAATGAGAAAATACTAAACTTTTTCTTTTTATTCATCATATACATCCTTCTTATAAATTAAGATAGTTTCTAAATATAATATAAAGTAGCGTCAATCACTAATTGAAAGACGAGTTAGTTATATAGGTTCATTTTATAGACAAACTTTAACTAAGCCTCCTTCTAGTCTAACACTAAAAGTCCCCTATAACGTGAATTATATCACAATAAATTATTTACATCAATGTTTAAGGTGTCAAATTATTATTAAAATGTAAGTTTTTTAAAATATTATATTTTTTATGTTCTTAAGAGATGTAAAGTATAGAAATGCGCTAACATTTCTAGTAATATTGGGAATATTAAATGATGGTATTTAATTTAAATCACGAACTATATTTCTATAATATTTCAGAAATTTAATATATTTTCGTAATACTAGACTGTGAATTTTTGGCTGTAAAGTTTAACCTTTTCCTTCAATTTTCATTCATTTTAAAATGCTTATTTTGTTAAAAGTTATGTTTGTGCTATACTTTTAATTATATAAAAACTATGAATGCAGGATAATAAATAGATGACTTATAAATTTTTACTCTTCGACCTTGATCATACCTTGCTTGATTTTGATACTGCTGAGGATGTGGCTTTAACGCAACTTCTTAAAGAAGAAGGAGTCGAGGATATTCAAGCCTACAAAGATTATTATGTACCTATGAACAAATTACTTTGGAAGGATTTGGAGCTGAAAATGATTACAAAAAAAGAATTGGTCAATACACGTTTTGCAAAATTGTTTGCTCATTTTGGAATTGAAAAAGATGGTACCTACTTAGCAGAGCGTTACCAGTTTTTCCTATCAAAACAGGGACAGACTTTCCCAGGTGTCGAAGATTTATTAAGAAAATTGATAAGTCAGGGCTATGAGCTTTATGCTGCAACAAATGGAATCACCTATATTCAGACAGGGCGTTTGAAGCAATCTGGTATTTCACCATTTTTCAAGGAAATTTTTATATCAGAACAGCTTCATACCCAAAAACCAGATGCTGAATTTTATGAGAAAATTGGAGCCCGAATCCCTAACTTTAATAAAAATCATGCCCTTATGATTGGTGATTCTTTGTCAGCTGATATTCAAGGTGGAAATAATGCTGGCATCGATACCATCTGGTACAATCCTCATCATCTAAAAAATAAGAGCTTAGCCCAGCCAACTTATGAAATCGACTCTTATCAGGCTCTGCTTGATTGCTTGGGGTTCCTTTAAAAATCACAAAATATAAAAAGATTCTAGAAAAGCTGGAGCATGAAGTGCAAGAAATTTTGCTTTTTTTGAAAACGTTTTATTTTTTTGATATAATAAATCATACTAGGATATAATGACAAGAATATTGTGATTGTCATCTACCGTTAAGTTGTATCTGGATATCAAATTGGTAGTACAGTTAATCAAGCAGGTATTGAAAAAGAAGCATCTAAACTAGTCAATAAATTATCTATACATCTGTTTGAACGTCTTAAATTGGTATAAAAAAGCTATATAGGAGCAAATCAGTATGATATTAAAAAGTAATAAAAGAACCATAAACTTCATGTTGATGTTAATAAGTTCTTGTTGCTGCCTTATTTGTCTAAGTGCCTGTCAGTCAAATAAGGTAAATTCGGTAGATGATTATAAAATGGCTATCTGGGATAGCGATAAAATAGCTGTCTTTGATGATTATAATTTAAATGAGTTCAAAGATAATATATCTAGAAAAGAAAAATATATCTATTGGGCAGAAAGTTTTTCGGAAGCAGGATCCTATTCAACTGCAAAAACAAGAGATACCTCAGGTCTAAAAAGATATGTATCTAGAATTAATAAGGAAAATTTAAGTGAAACATTTAAATTAGCAGAGGGAAATGATGCATACGCATCTATAACAGATGGGGATTATTTATATGCAACTGCTGTCTTTACAGATAGAATTGAATTTTATAAATATGATAATAATTTAGAGGTTGTCACTAATGTTACCGTGAAAAATGATGGTCAGCTAAATGCCAGTCAACAGTTTGTTATTGTAGATAATTATTTATACTTACTTGTAACCACATTGGATTTATCTACTCAAATTCCTAATGTAGAAATTTGGAAAATGGATAAAGAGTTTAACATCGTCGAAAAATATAATCTTGACGAAACATCAGCATATATGAGAATGGTTAATGTAGGTGATGTCTTGTATATTGTGGAAGCACTTAGTGGGCGTAATTCTGATGGAGAATATAAGTCAGGAAATAAAGTATTGGTTTTTGATTTAAAAAGTCAGAGCAAGAATTATATCGATATTCCTGATAAATATCCAACTAATATTCACTATGATGCTAAAAATAATCAATTGATTATAGAGAATGAAGGATTGTATAATGGCGAATTTTCCTTTACTACAGTCAACCTAGATAATTTAGAAAAAGATATTATTCATCTGGAAGGCTTTAGTACAGAGCAATATATTGCACCATATTTTACATTTAAAGACAACATCTATTATTTTTTATTTAATGATTCTCTGGTTAAATATGATATTGTTGATAAGAAACAAACAGTTATCAGTTTAGAAAATTATAAGATAAAAGATGCACATTATTTAATTGTTAGATAGTTTATTTATTGGGTGAAAGTCAAATAATAGAAATTTAATCTTTAAGATGTGTTTAAGTATAGTTTTAGTTATCTCTCCTTATCTCTGGCTAAGGGGAGATTTAATCTAGTTTGTTGTCAGCATAGATTTACAAGGTATTTGAAAAGTCCTATAAGGAAAAAATTTGAAAGAGATCATGATAGTTTTTTGAAATAGTTAGCTATCTTTCAAAATGGAGGACTTGCTGTAGTCTTGAATCTTTATAAAATTTATCAACATGTTTATAGATACTGTAAAAAGTGTTTTCCATAGCCACTTTTTGCTATAATAGATGCAGTAAGAAAGAAGGAATAGATAAAGATGTTAAGGGCAGAACTTTCTCTTTATGAACCATTGTATACACTAAAGGAAGTTGATCAAAATATCTGGATAGTAGATGGTGATTTGATCCAAATGGACATGAAGATCTTCAAACTTCCTTTTCAGACACGTATGACGGTGATTAAGTTAAATGATGGCAAACTTTGGATTCATTCTCCTATTGCGCCAAATGAGAAACTTTTTACTGAACTGGACGCTTTGGGCAAAGTAGCTTACCTGATTTCACCAAATAAAATCCACTACGCCTATATTGCAGATTGGAAACAAAGATATCCTCATGCGCAAGCATTGTCTAGTCCAGGAGTAGAAGAGAGAGCGAAAAATCAGAAAGTCAAGGTTGTATTTGATACTCCCTTAACAGATAAGGCTCCTGACTTATGGTCCAATGAGATTGATCAACTCATTTTTAGGGGAAGTTCAGTTATTGAAGAGGTGGTGTTTTTTCATAAATCAACTAAAACACTGATTGTGACAGACCTCATAGAGAATTTTGAACCGGAAAAGATAGCTAGTCCAATCCGCAGAAGATTCTATCGTTTAGCTCGTGTAACATCCCCTGATGGACAAACTCCTATCGATTATCGGATGACTTTCATAGGAAGACAAAGGGAAGCAAAGACTTCCTTTTCCCGTATGTTAAACTGGAAACCTGATAAGATCATACTTGCACATGGTTTATGCTTTTTTAAAAATGGTACGGATGAATTAAGACGTGCTTTTCGATGGATACGGTAAAGGAGAAAAAGCTATGCAACACTCATCTTGGCACGCCTTGATTAAGGAGCAATTACCGGAAGGTTATTTTGGGAAAATTAATCACTTTATGGAGCAAGTTTATACTCATGGAACTGTATATCCACCAAAAGATAAAGTTTTTCAAGCTCTTTTGACAACTCCTCTAGAAGAGGTTAAGGTGGTTATCCTTGGTCAAGATCCTTATCATGGACCAGGTCAGGCTCAAGGTTTGAGTTTTTCTGTTCCAGATAATATCCCAGCACCACCTTCTTTGCAAAATATTTTAAAAGAACTTGCTGATGATATTGGGGTGAAACCGTCACATGACTTGACCTCTTGGGCGGAGCAGGGTGTTTTGCTTCTTAATGCTTGTCTTACAGTTCCGGCAGGACAGGCCAATGGTCATGCTGGTCAGATATGGGAGCCTTTTACAGATGCTGTAATTAAGGTTGTCGATAATTTAGATAGACCAGTAGTATTTGTTTTCTGGGGTGCTTATGCACGCAAGAAAAAATCATTGGTGACCAATCCTAAGCATCTGATTATCGAATCAGCCCACCCGAGTCCCCTTTCTGTTTACAGAGGATTTTGGGGTTCTAAGCCTTTTTCTAAGGCCAATACATTCTTAACGGAGACAGGACAAGAGCCGATTGATTGGCTTAGATAAGGAGAGAATAATATGCCCCAGTTAGCGACGATTTGCTACATTGATAATGGAAAAGAACTGCTCATGCTTCATCGCAATAAAAAGCCTAATGATGTCCATGAAGGAAAATGGATCGGTGTAGGTGGAAAGTTAGAGCGTGGAGAAACTCCACAAGAATGTGCGGCCCGCGAGATTTTAGAAGAAACAGGATTGAAGGCTAAGCCAGTTCTTAAAGGTGTAATCACCTTTCCTGAATTTACACCAGATTTAGACTGGTACACCTATGTGTTTAAAGTAACTGAGTTCGAAGGTGAGTTGATTGACTGTAATGAAGGGACTTTAGAATGGGTTCCTTATGATGAAGTTTTAAGCAAACCGACTTGGGAAGGAGACCACACCTTCGTAGAGTGGCTTTTAGAAGATAAACCATTCTTTTCAGCAAAGTTTGTCTATGATGGTGATAAGTTAATGGATACCCAAGTGGATTTCTACGAATAAAGGAGAAAGTAGATGTTACTAATTAAAAATGGTCGAGTAATGGATCCTAAGTCTGGTTTGGATCAAGTGTGTGATGTCTTGGTTGAAGACGGTAAAATTGTCAAAATTGCACCACAAATTAGTGAAAAAGATGCAGAGGTTATTGATGCAACTGGTCATGTAGTTGCGCCCGGTTTGGTGGATATCCATGTTCATTTCCGTGAACCTGGTCAAACTCATAAAGAAGACATTCATACAGGTGCACTAGCTGCCGCTGCTGGTGGTTTTACGACAGTTGTCATGATGGCTAATACCAATCCAACCATCTCCGATGTTGAGACTTTGCAAGAAGTTCTTCAATCTGCGGCAAAGGAAAAAATTAATGTTAAGTCTGTAGCAACAATTACCAAGAACTTTAATGGCCAAGACTTGACTGACTTTAAGGCGCTTTTAGAAGCTGGAGCCGTTGGTTTTTCAGATGATGGTATTCCTCTTGAAAGCAGTAAAGTGGTCAAGGAAGCTATGGAAGAGGCTAAAAAACTCAACACCTTTATCAGCTTACACGAGGAAGATCCTGGTCTGAATGGTACGCTAGGTTTTAATGAAAATATTGCTAAAGAACACTTCCATATTTGTGGTGCTACAGGGGTTGCAGAGTATGCAATGATTGCACGTGATGTCATGATCGCCTATGCAACAAAAGCCCATGTTCATATCCAACACTTGTCCAAGGAAGAAAGTGTTAAGGTTGTGGAGTTCGCTCAAGGTTTGGGAGCAAACGTAACTGCAGAAGTAGCACCGCAACATTTCTCTAAGACTGAAGCGCTTCTCTTGACTAAGGGAAGTAATGCTAAGATGAATCCACCACTTCGCTTGGAGTCAGACCGCTTGGCAGTTATCGAAGGTTTGAAATCAGGAGTCATTTCTGTAATTGCGACAGATCACGCGCCTCACCATGCTGATGAAAAGAATGTCGAGGATATCACTAAAGCACCATCAGGTATGACAGGACTGGAAACTTCATTGTCACTTGGTTTAACTTACTTAGTCGAAGCTGGTGAGCTAAGCTTGATGGAATTATTAGAAAAAATGACAGTAAACCCAGCAAAATTGTATCATTTTGAAGCAGGTTATTTGGCTGAAAATGGTCCAGCTGATATTACCATTTTCGATGATAAAGCTGACCGAATTGTAGACACACATTTTGCTTCTAAAGCATCTAATTCACCATTTATCGGTGAAACTTTAAAAGGGCAGGTAAAATACACTATTTGTAATGGACAGATTGTTTATAAAAACTAGATGAAATACTGCTCTATAAAATTTAAATTTAGAGAGAGTCTGTATGTATCCAACCCATCATTTTAAAGACAAGTTCATTTTATTTCTTAAGATTTTCTTCCCTATTTTGGTTTATCAATTCGCAAATTATTCGGCTTCCTTTGTCGATACAACCATGACCGGCCAGTATAATACTATTGATTTAGCTGGTGTTTCAATGGCTACTAGCTTGTGGAATCCTTTCTTTACTTTTTTAACAGGTATTGTTTCTGCCTTAGTCCCTATAGTTGGCCATCATTTAGGCCGTGGAAAAAAAGAAGAAGTGGCTTCTGATTTCTATCAGTTTCTTTATCTTTCGCTTGGCTTATCCATTTTTCTATTTGTTTTAGTTTTTCTGGTTGCTCCTCTAGTTCTAAATAATATGGGATTAGAAGCGGCGGTAGTAAATATAGCAGTTCGTTATCTATGGTTTTTAGCAATAGGGATTATTCCTCTCTTACTCTTTAGTGTTATTCGTTCGTTACTGGATGCACTTGGATTGACAAGGTTGTCCATGTATTTGATGCTTTTATTGCTCCCTCTCAATAGTGGCTTTAACTATTTATTGATTTATGGCGCCTTTGGTTTTCCTGAGTTAGGAGGAGCTGGAGCGGGACTTGGGACCTCTATGGCTTATTGGGCCTTGTTGGGTATATCTATACTAGTCCTTCTTAAACAAGAAAAATTAAAAGAACTACATTTAGAAAACCGACTACCTTTAGACAGGAATAAAATAAAAGAAGCGATAAAACTGGGGTTACCTATTGGTGGAACTGTATTTGCAGAAGTTGCTATTTTTTCAGCCGTTGGCTTGATTATGGCGAAGTTTTCATCATTGATAATAGCTAGTCATCAGTCTGCCATGAACTTTTCATCTCTCATGTACGCTTTTCCTATGAGCGTTTCAACAGCAATGGCTATTGTTGTTTCTTACGAAGTTGGTGCTAAACGTCTAGTGGATGCTAAGAAATACATAAAAATCGGACGACTATCAGCTATGGCATTCGCAATTTTAACACTTTCTTTTCTGTATGTTTTTAGAGAAAATGTTGCCAGTCTCTATGGTCATGATCCAGAGTTTATTCAACTAACTGCTAGTTTTATGACCTATAGCTTATTTTTCCAGTTAGCTGATACATTTGCGGCACCATTACAAGGGATTTTACGAGGCTACAAAGATACTGTCATCCCTTTCTACCTTGGTCTCCTTGGATACTGGGGAGTTGCTATACCTCTTGGTTTGTTTCTAGATTATTCAACAAATCTCGATGCTTATTCATATTGGATAGGTCTTATCGTAAGTTTAGTTGTCAGCGGATTACTCTATCAGTGGCGTTTACAAGTTATTATGAAAAGATTCAAATAATTTGTTGAAAATATCCATGGAAATCAGTTTGTGAAATAGCTATTTTACGTAAAGAAAAGTCTTGATTTCATTGACTTTTCTTTTTTTATATTGTGAAAAAATATCAAGCATAATCTTTGACTCTAGTTAACCTATAAGTTAGAATAGAACTATAAGAAATTAAACTTAGAAAGGCAAGATTATGTCAACTTTAGATAAAAATCTTTTGCTTGAGATGTTCCGTAAGATGGAAGAAATTCGTCGTATGGATTTAAAAATTGCTCAATTAGTAAAAAAAGGAAAAGTGCCAGGTATGACGCACTTTTCTGTTGGTGAGGAAGCTGCAAACGTTGGGGCTATGTTAGCTCTAAACGAAGACGACCTCATCACCTCAAACCACCGTGGTCACGGACAAGCCATTGCTAAAGGAATCGACCTTAATGGTATGATGGCTGAAATCCTTGGTAAGTATACTGGAACTTGTAAAGGTAAAGGTGGATCAATGCACATCGCCGACCTAGATGCAGGGAACCTTGGTGCTAACGGTATCGTAGGTGGTGGTATGGGGATTGCAGTAGGTGCAGCCCTTACTCAACAAATGAAAAACACTGGTAAAATCGTTGTCTGCTTCTTTGGTGATGGAGCGACGAATGAAGGTGTATTCCACGAAGCTGTTAATATGGCTTCAATTTGGAATCTTCCAGTAATTTTCTACTGTATCAATAACGGTTATGGAATCTCTGCTGATATTAAGAAAATGACAAATGTCAAGCATATCCATGAGCGTAGTGCTGCTTACGGTATTCCTGGAATGTTTATCGAAGACGGTAATAATGTTATCGATGTCTACGAAGGATTTAAGAAAGCAGTTGACCATGTTCGTTCTGGTAAAGGCCCTGTCTTGATCGAAAGTGTAACTTACCGTTGGCTTGGTCACTCATCATCAGACCCTGGTAAATATCGTACACGTGAAGAAGTCGATGAGTGGAAGGAAAAAGATCCAATCGAAAACCTTCGCAAGTACCTTGTTGAGAATAAAATTGCTAGTGCAGAAGAACTCGAAGAAATTCAAGCGCAAGTCAAGGAAGCGGTGGAAGCATCTGTTAAGTTTGCAGAAGAAAGTCCATTCCCTCCACTAGAATCAGCTTTTGAAGATATTTACGCAGACTAAGGAGAAGTAGAGAAATATGGAAACAAAATTAATGTCTTTCCGCGATACCATTATCCTTGCAATGTCTGAGGAAATGCGTCGCGACGAAAATGTACTCTTGATGGGTGAAGATGTCGGTGTCTTCGGTGGAGACTTTGGTACATCTGTAGGTATGCTTGAAGAATTTGGACCAGAACGTGTTCGTGACTGTCCAATTTCCGAAGCAGCTATTTCTGGAGCAGCTGCTGGTGCTGCTATGACTGGACTTCGCCCAATCGTTGACATGACTTTCATGGACTTTTCTGTTATTGCCATGGATAATATCGTCAACCAAGCAGCTAAAACTCGTTATATGTTTGGTGGTAAAGGTCAAGTGCCTATTACAATCCGCTGTGCTGCTGGTAACGGAGTAGGTTCTGCAGCTCAGCACTCACAATCATTGGAATCTTGGTTCACTCATATCCCAGGATTGAAGGTTGTTGCTCCAGGTACACCTGCTGATATGAAGGGACTTCTTAAGTCTTCTATCCGTGATAACAACCCTGTTATCATTCTTGAATACAAATCAGAATTTAACCAAAAAGGGGAAGTACCAGTAGATCCAGACTATACTATCCCACTTGGTGTCGGAGAAATCAAACGCGAAGGAACTGATGTAACAGTAGTAACATACGGTAAAATGCTTCGTCGTGTAATGCAAGCAGCTGAAGAATTGGCTGAAGAAGGCATCTCAGTAGAAGTAGTAGACCCACGCACCTTGGTTCCACTTGATAAAGACATCATCATTAATTCAGTTAAGAAGACTGGAAAAGTAGTTCTTGTCAACGATGCTCACAAGACGAGTGGATTTATCGGGGAAATCTCAGCTATTATTTCTGAATCAGAAGCATTCGATTATTTAGATGCACCTATTCGCCGTTGTGCAGGTGAGGATGTACCAATGCCTTATGCACAAAATCTTGAAAATGCAATGATTCCAACAGTTGAAAGCATCAAAGATGCAATCCGTAAAACTCACAATAAACAATAATACATAAAATAAATTATGTAAATTAATCAGACGAGAAGCTTTGTATCTATTTGTATCTAATAGATGCAAAGTTCTCTACGTCCTTGATATCTTAGATTAGAGCACGGGCTAAAAGCTCGGAAAAAAGATAAATCTTCTTGACTTCGTCGAGGTCTATGTTGATTTCCTATTTTTCGGTCACTTTTTAACGCCCTTTGCATCATGTAATTGAATTCGGACGGAGGTCTGTGAAAAAAAGATAGATTTCCTTGTGTTCATCGAACACATCGTCAATCTCCTATTTTTTCATTGCCCTCTTCGTCCTTAATATCTTAGTATAGAATAGGAGAGGTCATGGCTGATGATAAGCTAAGAGCGACTCCTGCAGCTAGAAAATTAGCGGATGATTTAGGAATTAATCTCTACGATATTTCTGGCTCAGGCGCAAACGGTCGTGTCCACAAAGAAGACGTGGAAACATTTAAAGACACTAATGTGGTTCGCATTTCACCACTTGCAAAACGAATTGCCCTTGAACATAACATTGCATGGCAGGAAATCCAAGGAACTGGTCATCGTGGCAAGATTATGAAGAAGGATGTTTTAGCTTTCCTTCCGGAAAATATTGAAAACGATACGATTAAATCACCTTCTCAAATCGAGAAAGTGGAAGAAGTTCCAGATAACGTAACTCCTTATGGAGAAATCGAGCGTATTCCAATGACACCGATGCGTAAGGTTATTGCTCAACGTATGGTTGAGTCATATTTGACTGCCCCAACCTTCACGCTTAACTATGATGTTGATATGTCTGAAATGCTTGCACTTCGTAAGAAAGTCCTTGATCCAATCATGGAAGCAACTGGTAAGAAAATTACTGTTACAGACTTGCTTTCACTTGCGGTTGTTAAGACGCTTATGAAACACCCGTACATTAACGCTTCATTAACTGAAGATGGTAAGACAATTATCACTCACAACTATGTCAACCTTGCGATGGCAGTTGGAATGGATAATGGTTTGATGACGCCAGTTGTTTATAATGCTGAAAAAATGAGCTTGTCTGAGTTGGTAGTTGCCTTCAAAGATGTTATCGGACGTACTTTGGATGGTAAACTAGCTCCTAGCGAGTTGCAAAATTCAACCTTCACCATCAGTAACTTGGGAATGTTTGGCGTTCAATCATTCGGTCCGATCATTAACCAACCGAACTCAGCAATCCTTGGGGTTAGCTCAACAATTGAGAAACCAGTTGTTGTTAATGGTGAAATCGTGATTCGTCCAATTATGAGTCTTGGTTTAACAATTGACCACCGTGTCGTAGATGGTATGGCTGGTGCTAAGTTTATGAAAGACTTGAAAGCTTTAATTGAAAACCCAATCTCAATGTTGGTTTAGAGAATTTATTTTTAGAAATATAGATAAAGGAAGTAAGATATGGCCTTAGAAGTAATTATGCCAAAAGCCGGCGTGGATATGACAGAAGGACAAATCGTCCAATGGAATAAAAAAGTCGGAGAATTTGTAAAAGAAGGAGAAATCCTTTTGGAAATCATGACTGACAAAGTCAGCATGGAATTGGAAGCAGAAGAAGACGGTTACTTGATCGCTATCCTGAAAGGGGACGGCGAGACAGTCCCTGTTACAGAAGTTATCGGTTATCTTGGTGAAGAAGGGGAAAATATCCCAACAGCTGGAGCAGCTGCACCAGAAGCTAGCCCAGCACCTGCAGTAAGTGCTTCGAACGATGATGGTAAGAGCGATGATGCTTATGATATCGTTGTTATTGGTGGTGGACCTGCTGGTTATGTTTCTGCCATTAAAGCAGCTCAACTAGGTGGTAAGGTTGCTCTTGTTGAGAAATCTGAACTTGGTGGAACTTGTTTGAACCGTGGATGTATCCCAACTAAGACTTACCTTCACAATGCTGAAATCATTGAAAATATCGGTCATGCAGCAAATCGTGGTATCGTAATTGAAAACCCTAACTTTACAGTTGATATGGAAAAACTTTTAGAAACTAAATCTAAAGTTGTTAATACTCTTGTTGGTGGTGTTGCAGGACTCCTTCGTAGTTATGGAGTTGATGTTCATAAGGGTATCGGTACTATTACTAAAGATAAGAATGTCTTGGTAAATGGTTCTGAATTGCTTGAAACTAAGAAGATCATCCTTGCTGGTGGTTCAAAAGTAAGTAAAATCAATGTTCCTGGTATGGAATCATCTCTTGTAATGACTAGTGATGACATCCTTGAAATGAATGAAGTACCAGAAAGCCTCGTGATCATTGGTGGTGGGGTTGTCGGTATCGAGCTTGGTCAAGCCTTCATGACATTCGGTTCAAAAGTAACTGTTATTGAAATGATGGACCGTATTGTTCCAGCAATGGATGCTGAAGTATCTAAGAACCTTCGCCTGATTCTTGAGCGTAAAGGTATGACTATTTTAACAGGTACTAAACTTCAAGAAATCATTGAAGAAGATGGCAAACTCCGTATCAAAGTTGAAGGAAAAGATGATATCATCGCAAATAAAGCCCTTCTTTCAATCGGTCGTGTTCCAGATCTTGAAGGAATCGGAGAAGTTGAGTTTGAGTTAGACCGTGGTCGTATCAAGGTTAACGAGTACATGGAAACTTCTGTTCCTGGTATTTATGCACCAGGTGATATCAACGGTACTAAAATGTTGGCTCACGCTGCCTTCCGTATGGGTGAAGTAGCTGCTGAAAATGCCCTTAAAGGAAACCACGCTGTTGCCAAATTGAACTTGACTCCTGCAGCTATCTATACACTTCCAGAAGTAGCAGCAGTTGGTTTGACTGAAGAACAAGCTCGTGAGAAATATGATGTCCAAATCGGTAAATTCAACTTTGCCGCAAACGGACGTGCCATTGCATCAGATGCTGCTCAAGGATTTGTTAAAGTCATTGCAGACAAGAAATATGGTGAAATCATTGGTGTTCATATCATTGGTCCTGCTGCTGCAGAGTTGATTAATGAAGCGTCAAGTATCATCGAAATGGAAATCACTGTTGAAGAAATGCTTAAGACAATCCACGGACACCCAACATACTCTGAAGTTATGTACGAAGCATTTGCTGATGTTCTTGGAATGGCTATCCATTCACCTAAGAAAAAATAAAAATAGATAGACTAGACTGGAATTATTTTCCAGTCTCTATCGTATTAGAAGGTATCTTATGAAATACATTATCAATCATTCAAACGACACTGCCTTTAATATTGCTTTAGAGGAGTACGCTTTTAAGCATCTTCTTGATGAAGATCAAATCTTCCTTCTTTGGATTAACAAACCATCTATTATTGTAGGACGTCACCAAAATACCATCGAGGAAATTAACCGTGACTATGTACGAGATAATGGTATTGAAGTAGTCCGTCGGATCAGTGGTGGCGGAGCTGTTTACCATGATTTGAACAACCTAAACTATACAATCATTTCAAAAGAAGATGAAAACAAGGCCTTTGACTTCAAGAGCTTCTCTACTCCAGTTATCAATACCTTGGCTGAACTTGGTGTTAAAGCTGAATTTACAGGCCGTAACGACTTAGAAATCGACGGTAAGAAATTCTGTGGAAATGCACAAGCCTATATCAATGGCCGTATCATGCACCATGGTTGTCTTCTCTTTGACGTGGATTTGTCAGTCCTAGCTAACGCACTTAAAGTGTCTAAAGATAAGTTTGAATCAAAAGGGGTTAAATCAGTCCGTGCTCGAGTAACTAATATTATCGATGAGTTGCCAGAAAAGATCACTGTTGAAGAATTCCGTGATTTACTCTTGGAATACATGAAAAAAGAATACCCAGAAATGACTGAGTATGTATTCTCAGATGAAGAATTGGCTGAAATCAATCGTATCAAAGATACTAAGTTTGGAACTTGGGACTGGAACTATGGGAAATCACCTGAATACAATGTCCGTCGTGGAACTAAATTCCCAAGCGGTAAGGTTGAAATCTTTGCTAATGTTATTGAGTCAAAAATTCAAGATATCAAGATTTACGGGGACTTTTTCGGTATCGAAGACGTTGCAGCAGTAGAAGATGTTCTTCGTGGTGTCAAATACGAACGTGAAGATGTTCTTAAAGCACTTCAAACTATTGACTTAGGCCGTTACTTCGCAGGAATCACTGCAGAAGAAATTGCTGAGGCTGTGGTGGAATAAAGTAAAAGATATCCATTTAATATGGATATCTTTTATCTTAAACTTGATATTCAAAAATAATGAGAGTAGAATAAAGAGGAAATCTGAACAAAAAAGGGGGTCATATTCGATGATGAAAATTCCAGTTGAAAATCTTGGTCTATTTGAACAGTTAGATCGTATAGTAGTGGCTTTTTTTAGCAAGCAACAACCTTCAAGTCCATATGATTTGAATATCAGTATTACACAAGAACACCTTGACCAGAAAAAGCAAGAGCTAGAACCATTAGGCTATCAAGCTGTCCAACTACCATTAGGAATGGCTTTAGATAATGTCATCCAGCAACCTCATTATAAAAGCTTAATCATTGGTGGACTTTCTCCCGACGAAATTATAGTCAGCAAAGAAGAATTAATGCCTTTGAAAGATATTGTGGACAGTTTTTGTATTATGTACGCTGTAGCGAATAACAGACTGGAAAATAGCAAGGCTTATGAATTAATGAAAGATAAGACGGTTTATTTTATTGGTAAACTATTTACAGATATTCCAAAAGCCGGTAATGAAATTGCTTATTTAGGAATTGATCGAATAGCGGGCGATGGTACACCATATGAAGCAGTTAAATGCTTTCTAACGGAAGAGAGCGCAGAGAAGTTCAATGGTGAAAAAAGACCTGTCACCCCTGCAAACTTGGCCTATCTAAAATCATTCTGGGGAAAACCAGTTATTATTGAGCCACACCGTAATTATTGGATCGAATTTTTATAGAAATAATAAAAGAGCGTAAGATTCCATAAAAAATCCTACGCTCTTTTTCTAACTCTAATGTATTACATAATTTATATTATGAGTATTATAAACTATCCAAGGCGTTTTTCTGTTCGTCATTAACGATATGCGTATACAAGTCGGTAACTTGTGTGCTAGCATGTCCTAGTTGATGACTTACCAAAACCTGTGATTTGGTTGCATCATAGAGACGGGTTGCAAGAGTATGGCGCAGTTTGTGGGGGGTTACGCGGACTTTAAAGTCTTCAGAATACTTAGCCACCATCTTTTCAACACTAGAAGCATCAATCCGGTTTGGAACACCTCGATACAAGGTTAAGAAGAGGGCAGTATCGGTCTTCTCTGTCTTATAACGTTTGTCTCGAATAGCAAGATATTGCTCTAAATAAGGCTTAGCAAAGGCAGCAACATTGACTGAGTCGCGCTTTCCACCCTTACGAGTAACATCAATCACCATCATTTTGAGGTTGAGATCTCGAAGATCAAGGTTAACTGCTTCAGAGAGACGGACACCAGAGGCGAGAAGGAGTGCGATAATCGCTAAATCTCGTTCTTTGTTCTTATTAAAGGAGGATAAGGCACGATTTGAGAGTGTTTGAGGGTACTCCTCATCTATATAATTCAAAAATCCCTCTGTTTCATCCCCTAAAAAGAGCTTTTGCTTGATATTTTCAGCTCGCGCAGCCAAGGTTTCTTTCTTTTTCTTGGTAGCAACCTTCTTCATGACATTGCGATAGAAATAAGGTTCACCTTGTTCATTTTCAACCTCCTCAGTCAAATACTTATACAGACTAGAAAGTGCCGAAAGGGTACGGTTAATGGTTGTTTGAGAAACCCCATTTTTCGTCGTATTGGCATTAAGCAGAGGACGTTCACGCAAGTAAAGAATGAAGGATTCCATGTCTTTCTTGGTCATGTGCTCCAGAACGTCTAAGGGAATATTAGGCATGGTGTCAGCATCTGATATACCAGATTCCAAGACCCAGGTGAAAAATCGATCGTATTCCTTTAAGTATTCGTACAAGGTCGTAAAACTGTATGGAACAGCCAGTTTCGATTGATAGTATTCTAGAACATACCAGGGCATGACTTGTTTGAGTTTATCAATCCGTTCTAATAAGATCTCGCGTTTCATATTTTTCTCCAAATCTTTCTATACTAGTAGTATAGCATAGCTAGATATATTTTTCAAGAAAATTATAGTTTTTCTGAAAGATGTTATAGAGGAGAGTTAGGAATGTTCAAATAACTTCTAAAGTCCAAAATAACCAAAAAATTTTTTTAAGCCAATTACACTCAATTATGTACTTTATTTAAGTGAACACTGGAAATTTTTAAAGGCGTTCATCTTCTGTAAAATGTACTTTATTTAAGTGAAAACTAAAAATTTTCAAATGTACATTTTGGTAATAAAAAACACTCCAATATCAATTTAATGATCTTTAGAGATGTTTTTAGCTTGTTTGATTTTAATATTCTATTACATCTTTAATCTAACAAAATGTTCCTGTTTTCTTCTCAAGCCTTTACAAATTGGGCAGCTTATTAATGAGCGCTTTTCATACTTAATTTTTTCATTAATTTTAAGTTTATATCGATGATTTGAGTTTTCTTTACAAATCCACCATACAGTTTGTTGATATTTTTCATTGATTTCAGTTGGATCTCCTAAAAGAATATTATTAAGATAGTCCCATTCGTTCATTAAATGTTTATGAGTTGTTTCTAAGTCGTTAAATCCTTTTAATACCTTATTATTTTGACAATATGGGCAAGATTCTTTCATCAGAATTTTTTTCTTAACAGTTTGTTGATATTCTCCTTTACATACATTGCATCTCCACCACGCTCTATAAGTCGAATTACACATAATTGAGCATGATTCTCTATCATTTAAAGCTGACCATTCCTTAATCAACCAAGGGTGTGTGGTCGCTAGATCGTTAAATCCTTTTAATACTTTTTGATTTCTACAGTATGGACAAGAATTTTCTCTGTAAAATTTTTCTTTAATAACTTGCTGATATTCTCCAGTACATACAGGGCATTTCCACCATGCATTATATGTTGAATTTGCCCTTACTGAAGACATTTCTTGTTTATTTAATGATGACCATTCTTTAATTAACCAAGGATGTGTTGTTTCAAGATCATTATAACCTTTTGCAGTCTTCTTAAAAGAACAATATGGACAACATTGGTCGTTTTTGTGGCGTTCAGAAATTTTTGCTTTAAAACTTCTGTGACATTTTCGACAAATCCAATTGGTTAAGGCATTTGAATCATAAAAGAAAGTATCAATATCACCATTCAGTTCTTTTACCCATTCATTGTTTAAGTACGGTTTAACATAGCTTAGTGTTTCATTTGGTTTAGGAATTTTTTTATTACAGTAAGGACATATAGAGTTGAGACTATTAGAATTATTGTTTGTAAACACACCTAGAACAATCCCTAATCTCTCCTGAAATTCTAAATCACAACAATCACAAATCCAATTAAATATTTTATTCTCGGTTTCTGACGATTTCGTCACCTCATCAGGTTTTTCTACATTCTTGCTACTCCAAAGGTCACACAACTCAGGATAAGTATCTGCAATTGTATTATAACCTTTTAATGCTTGTTCATCATTACAATATGGACAGCTATCTATTACTTCTTTTCTTATTGGAATTGAACAAAGGTATTCACCTTGACAAACAGAACACTTCCACCAATATTTTTTTGTTTCAATGTGGCTCAATGCTAAATGAACAGGCAATCCATTTTTATCGCTCCATTCTTCCTGTAATTTTGGGAAATTATAGAGTATATCATTGTTAAAAACAAGTGTATCCCAATCACAACGATTAGGACAAGTTTGAAAATTACTATTCTCTAAGTCGGTTCTTGAAATCATTTCAATTGGACTACAATAAAAACTGACTTTGCAGCAAGGGCATTTCCAATTTATGCATTTAGAAGACTTATACCAGTATTCAGAAATAGGTTTATCATTACTTTTATCCCAAAATTTCTCTAAATAAGGATGAGTTTCTTGTAAAGTATTATATCCTTTTAACATCAATTTATTATCACAATAAGGGCAGCCTTCAAGATGCCTTTTGACAACACTACATTCATATTGACCATGACATTTAAAACACTGCCATCTTACTAAGATGTCGGATAAACTATCAATCATATTACTTTTTACATGAGTTGGAATAAATTGCTTAAAAAGATTTCTATCTGTATGTAATAGGGGGTTGGCTTTCACTTTAAATGGGGTATCGAATGTAGCTTTACAGTTAGTACAATAGAAACTATATCTTTTGATTCTTGAAATTAGCTGATCAATAGACAACTTAAAGATATGGTCACATTTGTCGCATTTCCAATTTCTAGGGATTGTAACATTGTCACTTAACTTCAAATCATTAAACTCTACATCGTTTTGCTCCCCTGGAAGATAAATTTTCCGAAGATTAGGGTATGCTTTAGTGTAAGGTACAAAATGTGTACTTTCATTACATCCGACATGAACAAGCTCTTGATTATGTTTATTGATTAATTTAGAAGTGTTTGCTACATCTTTCCAACCAACATGACAGGTAGGACATTTGAAGTGAAATAATCTCTTTGAAGAAAAAGATAAATTATCAATCTCTTCCTGAATGGTTTCTATATTTTCATAATGAAAGTTTATGTACCTTAGAAAGTTAGGGATCCTTGCAGATATAGAGTTTTTCCCTTTTATGAACACTTTTCCAAGCTCACATACAGGACAGATTTTTGAATGATTTTGAATATTTTTATAAGATTTTGATGTACTTGCTTTCCATTCATAAGAACAGGTAGGACATTTCCAGTTAATGTGTTTTTTACTGGTAATTGTTATTTTTTCTACATCTATTTTGATATTCTTGTCAAAGTCCCAATAGTTCAATAAGGCTGGAAAATCAGTGATTAAGTCTGACATTTTCTCCTCCTAATACTTAGTCTTGTTATCCAGTAAGTCTTTAATTTCCAAAATCTTACTTTTGCTTGTTTGCTCTTCAGTATGAGTATGCTTTTCAAAAGATATTTTCGAGTCTGAGGTGATAATATTTTCACTTAGATACTTCTTAGTTACAAGTTGCTGATCAGATTTTAACAAGCCTTCTTCTTTTAATAATTCATTTGCAATTTCAGGATATAAACTTGTTTTAAGAAGATTTCTTAATTTTTTATTTTCCTCTGCCAACTCTTTATTAGTTCTCACTTGCTCATCAAATACGTATTTGCTTTCTTTTAGTTGCGCTAGTTCACTTTTTAATTCCTCCATTCTCTTTTTAAGACTTTCAACTTCATTCTTATAGGCTATTGCCGCATCAACAATTCTTTTATAATGGCCATTAAGCTCAACCAATGCTGTTTTGATTGCTTTTGGGGTTCTATTGGTCATTAAGAAACGTTCCACATCTAGAGTTTTATATGTTATAACTGTCTGATAGGTATCGTCCTCAAATAGTTCCAATTTATCATTAAGGGCTTGTCTAAACTCTTTGTTTCTTCTAATCGTTGTGTCTGCAACTTGAGGAAATCCGTTGTTTCTAAGGTAATTTCCAAACTGTGGAATTTTGAATAGTCTAGGATTATTTGAACAATGTTCCAGCAAATAATGTTCAAATAATAATAGCAATTCTTGATTATCAATATACTTTTTTCTCGCCATTTGAGAACTCCTGTAAGGATAATTGTTTTTCAGTTAGATATTCTTGATAAGAATGACTAACGGTTTTAAGTTTTAATAACGCCTCACCAATATCTTCTAAATTTCCCTTTCCTTGTCGAACTCTTTTTATTGCCTCATCTACAATTAAAGCTTCCTCATCAATTGATTTCTTAAATGTTTTATCCATAGAGAAATAATCTTTCCCAGCTTTTCTATAAAAGGGACAGCTAGTGCAAGCGCCTAATTCTGCATGAGAACTAATAACTTTTAGACAATCTGAATAATCGCCTTTAGTAAAGCGTGGTGAATAACATCTGCCTTTATTATCTAGAGAAACGTAGTCTTTGTTAACGGTGTATTTGTGCTGAGTTTTGCTGATAGCATAAGATGTTTGGGAGTTCGTTAATTTGCGATAAAGCTGATAGCTCCTACATTCAATAAACTGACTTAGATTTGAAAAATAATGTGAGGACGTTGTGACACTATCATGTCCAGCTAAGAGCATTGCTGTTACAGGACTAGCCCCTTCTGCTATCAGATTGATCATTGAAATGTGTCTAGTATCTCCAATATGAATAAAATTAATCTCATGTTCATCCAATTTATCTGGGAAGTTGATATGATGGACAAAATATCCATACTGTTGAGATACAATCTCATTAAAGAAATATTTTAAAATGGTATTTAAGTTACTATAAGTCAAAAAACGATTTTTAGTACCTGTAACACGTTTCCATTTACGATAATGTGAGTCTGTCACAAAAAGGGTATCTAACTGTGTAGATGATAAATCTTTGGTTAGTTCTAGATAATTTATAATCTCACTCGCAAGCTTAAATGGTACTTCGTAAGTCGTTAAATAATAATCCTCTGAAATTTTATGGGATACTCCCTTGTCTTTTCCTTTTAAGTTATTTCGTCTGAGAGTTAAGTAATACTTTCCGTCTTTTTCTGTAAGACAATTTCTTTGAGTAAGTAAAAATTCCCTTGGTCTAAGTGGTACTACTGCTGTTATTTGCCACCATAAGTAAAGAGGGTAGTAAAACAATCTTTCTTCATCTGATAATGGTTTAACCCAATAGTCGTTTAAAATATCATTAAATAGAAAATAGGATTGAAATTGAGCTAACTTTCGTTGTTTTTTAGTGTTCAGTTGATAACTAACAGTTATTAGAATATTCATTAGTTGTAACCCATTTATTCTCTTCAAAATTGGTGGTTAATATAATCCCTTTTTCAACATAATCTTGAAAACATTCTTTTGCGCTTTCAATCATATTATCATCAAACAGGATAATTTCATTTACTTTACGAAATAATTTTGATTGATTATTCAACTGACTAACTCCTTAATAATATCCTCATAATCAGACAATACAGCTTCACCATATTGTTCTGATAAAGCTCCTAACATTTCTGTAAGGCATGGTTTAATCTGTTTTTCTAAAATTGCTCTAACTTTACCTCTCTCAAGGTCATTTGTTAGTTTAGAGTATTGCTTGTTAAGCCGATTAAACTCACCGATTAACAAAAGCAAAGTAGATTTTGTCTGCAATTCATACTGGCAACCTACACAATGTTGACGGTCATCATAGGGGCATAGTTTCCCTAACGCAGATAAGAGACACATACTTTCTCCCTGCTTAGAGAAAGCCTCTCCGTTGCCAATTCGATGACAGATTGTCAGTAATTGTTCAGGTTCAACGTTGTTTTCAACTAGAGTTTTTAAAGCTTGTTGAGAACGCAAATCAGCCCTAATGCTCAATTCTAACGTTTTCTCAATTTCTACTGGTGTTAGATCTAAACTTTTAATCATTTGAGTTTGTTGGCTTGGACTTAATTCTTTATACTTTCCTCTAGTTACAATGGTCAAGAGCATAGACGGAATCATGGATAATACGCCTCGCTCAAATAGTTCTTTTGCAACCATTTCAGGTTTTAGTTGTCCAAGTTGGGCATCTTTTAGATACGTTGTTGTAGTTTGCGCAAATTCATTAAAATTACCTTTATGGCTACGAGCTAATGCTGCTAAAAAATAACCTTTAATATTCAGTTCTGACTTTTCTTCAAGAACGTCATCTGCTAACATTGCGACAGATTGTAAGTAAGACTTGTTTGCAGAACGACTACTAAAGTTACGCTCTAAAAATAAATTTCCGATTTCCTCCCCCATATAACTAGTAATCTTTTCATAAGTTTTAATTCGTCTGATTAATGGGTTTTCTGCATTGTATGGTATTTGAAGTTGAAAATGTGCTTCACAGATAGCCAATAACGTTCCAATAAGAACCTGACAACTTTCTGGGACGTGAAACTTTAGCTGAGTAACGTTAGAAGCGTTTTTTGTTTTATTAGGTGTTAAGTTTAAATAAGTCAATCTTGTTGTAATACTTAGTAAAGTCCTTCTAGCTTCACTACTACTCCAAGTTCCATCTACTACTGCTTCTAAAACTTCTAATGGTTCTCTTGTTAATTTAGGATGTCCTAATCTTTCCAAGTCTGTTGATCTTAGTGCGCAAATAAAATGTAACCCTAGATACAACCATGTATCTGCATAGTTTTTTGAATTTGCTGCTTTACAAAACATATCATTTTTTATGATGTAGTCCTCGTTGAATAGGTAGTACATTAATTCAAGGTATTCATCTAATTCATACGCTCCATTTGCACTCTCAATCGTGTAACGCTTCGTCATTTCAAAACTCACTCGATAACGAGTAACACCTTTATTGAGTAGCCATTTAATAAATTGAATGAGATTATCACCTAGATATTTTGTGAGAACTTTTGTTGCTACTTCTACTAAGGTCTCCACTTCAGCATCACTATATAGAAACAAATCTTTTGTTAAGTAGTATGCTAAAAAATCAAGTAGATAGAAACGATTTGTTTCACTCAGTTTTTCTTCTTCAGCAAATTGAACGAATAATTCATTTGTAGAAGGGAATTTTTTTGAAAAGATTCCTTCCATACTCTTAATTCCAGGAGGTGTTGTTAGATAGTCTTTGATGTGATTTTTAAGAACTTCAGCATCTTTTTCCGTAATAGTATAATCATCAAGATTTATAGACACACCAAACCAATCATTGTCTAGAAAAAATCCACTGACTTTCTCACGGTGTTTTATTGTAGCATCACCTAACTCGACTAATATTCTTTCAAGATAACTTTTTAAATCTACTACCAACAGCTACTCCTTCTAGTGTTCACCAAATAATTTTTCTGCTTGCCAGTTCATATAATCAAAAACACCATTGTTCACCTGACCATACTGTTTTGCAATTTCTCCTTTATTTTGTAAATATACCCAAGCACTTTCTGGTGAATTGTCCCCTCTAGCGGACATCAGCTCACTAACTTCATTAACGCCTGACAACACTAATTGAGTGGTGTACCAGTGCCTAAAGATATGGGGTGAAATATTATTTTCTTGCAAGAGTTGACCAAAAAAGACAACCTCTGGGTCATCAGATTTAAGAAATATTGGGATCATTTCTTCGCGAATAATCTTACGAAATCGTTGATAGTACACATCGTATGATAATGCTTTACCCTGCTTGTTAAGGTTTAATGGACCAAAATCTTTCTCATACCTTTTACCCTCTAGATAACTCATATAGTCATTATAAGTGTCTAAAAAGACCTCCAAGAAGATATAAGGTACAGCTTGAAGTCTTTCCTTTTTAATTCGTCCAGTTGGCTTTAAATCACTTCTAAGGGGCATTTCTTTTCGCAGATCAATCTCAATCTTAAATACTTGATTATCACTTTGGTGAAATAAGATACCTGCTCCCAAAGGACTATCTTCACGTCTTACATTACATGCTTCTGATGGTCTCAAACCAACAAATGCTCCCAAAGCAACAACCATAAGTAAATCCTTGTGATATTGAGCAATGTGAGCAAAGAGCATTTCAAAGGCGCTGTTTGGCATATCTCTAAAAATTGACTTCTGTGAGTTGCTATCATCAACAAATATCTCAAAATTCAGTTCTTTCCGTTTAATGACTCTACCTCGTCTATTAGTGAATGTATTGATAGAATAAAGGTCTTCTGGCTTCAAATTAGCCTTTCCTTTTCGTTCATTCAAGTATAGAGTTAAAAAATCAAGAACTGCATTTACACATTTTTCGACTGTACTTTTCTTTCTATTTTTTCTATCTTCTGGAAGTTGTCCTAAACCATAAAGCATAAAAAACTCCTTGACCATTTCTAAAGTTAGTTGATCAAGATTGTTAACCCCAACTGTTCCGTAGATAAAATTCAAAAACTTAACAACGTATGAAAATCGTTTGTTTCCATCGTCTGAAATAGATTTAATCTTTGTGGCAGATTTTACATATCTATGAAAATCAGTGAATTGTAATGTACCATCATCATGTTTGAGTGCAATCAATTGCTTTGTAACGATATTATTATCACCTAGAATTAGCGAATGTTTATATACAACAAATCTCATGTTATCTCCTTGTTTATTATGACTGAAGGTTCTGACTGTGTTTTATGATGTCAATACACAAAAAAACGATCAAATCAGTACCATTTTCCTTTGTGCTCTAAACTGCATAAAGGGAATATCGATGAGTACTTTCATTGATCGTTATTATTATTTAAATTAATTCAATAATAAAAGTAACTTCATCTAAGTAATAAGAGCAATTTATTAGCTCAGCAACAACGATAACCACAGCAACTCCTTCTAAACGATGAAAGGAATATCCGCCGTGGCTATCTATTTACTTTTTTTCTTTTACTTCTGTAAGTTACTTTTGTTATTTTTACTTTTTCTGTATTATATCATATTTTGATTAAATTGTCATCTAAGAAAGTGATTTTAAAAAAACTGGAAATTTTTTCAATTGTATATTTTGACAATAAAAAACACTTTTATATCAATTTAATGATTTTAGAGCGTTTTATAAAATTATACTATAAAATGAAAGAGAATTACACACTCAACTCAAACAACTTATAAAACTCACCTCTCCTATCCATCAAATCACTGAAAGAACCATCTTCAACAATAACGCCATCTTTCATAAAGAGAATTCTATCGTATTTTTTCAAAATGTTCTCATTCAACTTGTGGGTTACTACAAGTGCAGTCAAATTTTTAATATCCAAGATTGAACTTTCAATTTCAGTAGTTACTTGATTATCCAAAGATGAAGTAGCCTCATCCAATAATAAGATTGGTGTTTTTCGAATCAAGGCGCGCGCAATACTAACTCTTTGTTTTTGTCCGCCAGATAAATTTGATCCATTCTCTCCACATAAAGCTTGTAGACCTAATTCATTTTCTAAAACATAACTTTCTAAACCTGACTGCTGTACAGCTTTCTTTATTTCCTCATCAGTGAAGGATTGATTAAGAGTAATATTTGCTCTTAAAGTATCATCAAAGATATAAATATCTTGCTGAACAATAGTCATTAAGTTATAAAGACTATCTGCTGAAATAGCTTGTATATCTTGATTATCAATTGAAATATGTCCACTTGTTACATCGTAAAAACGCAGTAATAGATTGAGCAAAGTTGATTTCCCACTCCCTGACATTCCTACAATTGCAATTTTTTCTCCTTTTTTAATCTTCAAAGATAAATGATTAAAAATTTTTTCTTCAGTATTAGGGTAAGAAAAGTCTATATTTGAAAAAGAAATAACATCATCGAAATATTCTTTCGTTTCACCGGTCTGAAGTCCAGTTACATCTTTTACCTCAAATGCATTAAGTGTTGCTTGCCCTTCACGGAATTTACTCATTCCCATACCAATTTCATTTAGTGGCATTACTACAAAATTGACTAGTTGAACAATAGCTGTTACACTTCCAATTGTGGTATAGCCATTAAATACGAGATACATTCCTCCACCAAAGGCTACCAAAAAAACAATCATCCCTGAAAGCTGCGAAATAACATAAGCTAAAACATCAAATTTCCCTTTTATAAAATTTATTTCATCAAATTTTTCACTTTCATGACTATAATCCTCACAGATAGCATCTTTCACATTAAAACTTTTTATAACCAGAAATCCTGCTAAAATATCTTTAACCTTAGCTAAATACTTCTGATCTGCAATCATAGCACTATTTTGTAGAGAGGCTGATTTTTGTCCAATAAATCCTGAAACCATCATTGGAATAATGCTAGCAATGATTACTAATAAGGTCAAAAACCAATTACCTATAAACATAGCTAGGAGTGAAAAAATCATTAAGGAAAGGTTTTTTGAAATATTAAAATACTGGTGTAGATAATCTTGCTCGATTTTCTTCATATTTTCGGTTAATACAGAAATAAACTTTCCTGATTTTTCTATAGAAAAGTCTCTATAATCGCTATCTAAAATAGATTGGAACACCTTGTTTTTGTATCTTGACATTATTTGCCTAACAAGTTTATTTTTCAATCGAAGAGATATAAAGTTGAGTCCTGCATAGATGAAAATAACAGTAGCCCCTATTAGTACCGCTTGAGTTAAGGCTTCTTCATTTTGGGACATGCCACTATCAATAATACCTTTAATAGAATAAGCAAAAGCAACGTTAGTTAAAGGGACCAGTATATTAAATATCATGAAAGCATAAAAAGCCTTCTGATGGTTCTTTATCAATTGTTTCATCCTTAATCTACCTCATAATTCTTAATTTCATTTAGAAAATGTGACATAAAATATTCTTCTAAGTCAATATTCTCTCTCCTAATCTCTTTCATAGAAACCTGTTCTACCATTTCTCCATTTTTGATAAAACCAATTTTATCTGCTATCTGTGAAATTTCCGATAATATATGACTCGATATTAGAATAGTAATTCCATGCTCCTTAGAAAGCGACAACAAAAGATTTCGAATTTCTTGAATTCCTATTGGATCTAAACCATTGATTGGCTCATCTAAAATTAACAATTTAGGTTTTGTTAGAAAGGCACGAGCTAAACCAAGCCTTTGCCTCATTCCTAACGAAAAATCTTTTACTTTTTTAGTCGTATTTTTTAATCCGACCATTCTTAAGGCTCTTATTATATCTGATTCAATAATATTTTTCCCCATATACTGAGCGTGAATTTCCAAAATTTCTTTTGCAGTGCAATTATCATAAAAAATTGGTGATTCAATAATACTTCCAATCTGACTTAGGATTTCTTCTCTGTGTTCTTGTAGATTTTTCCCAAAAATTTCAATACTACCTGATGTAATTGTTGATAAGGATAACATACATTTCATTAACGTTGTTTTTCCAGCACCATTTGGTCCTAAAAAACCATAGATTTCTCCTTCAGCAATTTGAAGGTTGATACCACTTAAAATTTCTTCTTTATCAATTGTTTTAAAAACTTCTTTTATTTCAACAATATTTCTCATTTCTATCTCTCTTTCTATAACCACCTTTAAATGCAAGAATTTTTCTTCAGGAGCATAAATACAAACTTATACAGTCTCTTTCTTTATTGGAATCATAAAGGAATTACCACTTTTCTTCGATTAAACTCAGCAATACTATTTGATACTAATATCTCGTTTTGAAATATTATAAATTGAAAATGAAGTAATCATTAAACTTATGAAACTTGCAAATATCAAAAAGAATAAGTTATCAACAATATTATTAGATAAACTTCCTGAACTTACATTCGAAAGTAATGCTGCTAAACCAAGTCCTGAAAGCATTGTTATAGCTGTTGAATGTTTAATCATACCTAAAACAAATGGTAGTAACCCTATTAGTACTGTTGCAAACGTTATTCCAGCCAAGTTAATTAATTGACTAGCTAGAGGGATATAACTAGATTCAGTTACAACAGCCATGAATCTAATGAATAATTGAGTCACTAAATGTGCAGAAAAATGGGCAATAAATGCTATTAGAATGACTGAAAGAATTTTTCCCCAAAGTAACTTTATTTTAGAAATAGGGTAAGAAAACAACTGAAAAATTGTTCTTCGTTTAAATTCATCAATAATAATCGTAGATAATAAATAAGATTCGAAAATCAAAAATGCTGCTTTTGTAAATAAAGATGAAAACAATGAAGCTACAATTGCCCAACCTTCCCATTTACCAGTAATTCTAATAACATTAGAATCCTGTCCAGTAAATTCTCCTAGTTTATTGTCAGTACCTAAACCCATAATAATGATTGCTGTAATACCTAACACTATAAATATAGTACACAACCAGGCTAAAAATAATTTAGATTTAGAAACTTTATTTAATTCAATTTTAATAAGCGACAACATAGATTATTTCCTCCAAAGCGTAAATAAAGAATAAACTATTCAGACTAATCTCGACAAATATTTAAAAATAAGCTTATTTTACAGACAATGGCACCATACATACTATCGGTATGTATATACTAAAAACAAACATACCCTCGGTATGTATAATAGATTTTTAATAACACACTTAAAGTATGTTATTTTTTAACTATAAATTATGTAAGATAATTTATTGAATTGATAACACATAAATAGAAATTAGTATTAACATGAATGTCATGCGACTACTTATTTACTATTTTTTTAAGCGATCAAATAAGTTGAAAATCACCTCCATCATTTCATCAGAAATTAACTGTACCCCTAGACCTTCAAAAGTAAGTTTAATGAAATTCATTTTACGCTTTAATTCTACTAATGAAAAAACGGAAATTTGAAAACCAATCCAAATATTTAGAGATAAAACAATTAAATCTGCTAGCTCTTCTGGATATTCTGTTTTAATAGACCCATCTTCAACTCCTTCGTAAACCTTTTCTCTAATTTCGGGTAAAAAATCAGAAAATAGACCTAGATACTGCTCTCCCAATAAGCGTGGACTTCTTAGCATGATTGAGGCAGAGTAAACGAGCCTTTGGTGTTCAAAATTAGAGAAAGAGTCCATCAAAGAATTTTGTATCTTTTCTAATCCAGTATTTCCTCTCCAATTATAATTTAAAATTTCTTGATTATTTTCGCTAATGATTGTTTGCAGTATATCATATTTAGACTCAAAATGATGATAGATAACACCTTTTGTTAATCCACCTAATCCATCTATGATATCTTGTATTGATGTATTATCAAATCCTTTTTCTAAAAATAGATTTTTAGAGACCTCTAGTATTTTTTTTCTAGTTTCATGTGAGTTTCTATTCCTTGCCATTTTTGTTCCTTTCTATCATACCGATGGTATGTAATTCTATTGTAGTGGAAGTAACTAATAATGTCAAGTTCTTTATTGGAAAATGCAAAAAAAGCCTTATAATCAAGGCTTTTATATACTTTCAAAAATAATCCTAATAAATTTCCATTCAACTTCATCTAAGCATCTTTTCAAAAAAATAAATTGACAATCTCATCTTCCGAAAATCCTAGCTCACCTAGATTTTCAAACAAAATTTTCACTAGCTTGTTCGATTCTTGATATCTTAACTCCTTTATTTCTTGCTCGCTTGCTATGACAAAATATCCTAATGTTCCACAGCTAATAACCAAATTCTGTTCTTCGAGAACTTTCATTGCTTTTTGGATTGTTGCTGGATTACACTTCTCATTTTCTGCTAAACTCCTTATCGAAGGAATTTTTTGTCCAAGCACATAATCACCTCTTAAAATAGTTGTTCTTAATTTTGATGCAATCTGTAAATATAGATGGGGTTTCATTTAATCTTTTTATTTTCCTTCCCCCTAACAATCTTCCAATATGCAGAGTATGGAATTACTGTAGCCAGTAGAAGATAATATTTATTTGCAAACATATCTGCAACACCTTTTGCATTGAAATGGATAGGAACTTCCTCTGGGAGAAAACTACAAATAACAACTATTATGACTGTCATCCCTAGCAACACCAAAATATCTTTTGTCAGTCTGTTTTTCATCTTATTTTCCTCCTTTAACTAGATAAAATTCGACTTGCTCATTGTTATATAAACACCCATTGTAATAACCAATAAAACTACTGATACTACCTGCAAAACAAATGTAATCGGAATATTTAACACCCAATTAAGAAAAATAGGCGTAATAAGTACAATCATACCAATAATTCCAGTCACAATAACAGGTAGACTTTGTTTGACGACTATCATCTCACTGTCCCAATCATAGTTAGGATATTTTTTATTTAATGAAATTCCGATTACCGTTATAAAAAGGGAGTAACATATAGGAACAATAACTAGATTCATAACTTGAATAGGATTCATATCAAGTTTCAGCATAAATACTGATACAGAAATCATATATCCAATCAAATGAAGTGTAAGGTTGACAGCTATCTTAGCATTTAAAATCATTTTTATCTCAACCGGAGAACTTTTCAAAATCCAAATATTTTTACCTTCTAAAGATATAGATGAAGCTGCTGGACAACTGAGTGAAAGCATAGATGCAATAAAGACGGGAGCTAAGTTTGAAAGATACTCATTTATATTTTCAATTCCTGCAGAATTTCCTATTTGACCTACAGAATTAAACAGGAAACATATACTAAAGACACATAAAAGAATCACTCCAAGCCCAGCATTCAAGACTGCCATATAAGAACTTAAAAATCGTCCAAGCTCTTTTTGATACAAGGCAAAAAATACCGATTTTCTTTCATAAGATACTTTGTCATTAGCATAACTTGATTTTGTATTGGCAAGTGTATTAAGTAGTCCATACTTCAACGAAGCAATTTTGACAAATAGATAAAAGACGACTATTGAAAGAACTATATAAAATCCCATCCCATAGTACATTGGAAAATTGTAGTATGACATAAATAGTCTAGAAATTGGATACAGTCCAGTAATTTGCTTAGCCAGAGTAACCCCAATACTACTTTCATCACCTGATTGCAAAGCTGATAATGCAAAATATCCAATTATACCTAGCATCGCAAATGAAAAAATAAGAGAGATAACATTTTTTCTTTTAAAAAAAGATGAAGCGACAACAATAACGAGTCCCATGCATGCCGCTATACACATGGGGATCAAAGGGGCAAAAAATATAGAAGTAAAATACAATATAATCTGTAGGAGGTTTAAACTTCCGTTCAAGCCCCATACAATTCCACCCGGAAGCATAAACATCAAGCCTATTAAAAAATTCAATAAGTACATAAACATGAACTTGCTGGTGATAATATACGAACTTTTAACAGGTAAGGATTGGAGAATTTCCATATCTCGACTGCCAAATAAAATGCCATTCGAATAAAAAACTGTCAAAAATAATATCGAAAAACTTGAGACAGAGACCATATATGCCGGAATCAAGTTTTGTTGTCCAACTTGTACCAATGTTTTAGCTGTTAGGATATTATAAAAAAAGCAAAATAAGGCAAGAGTTACTATGCCAAAACTCGCAATAGCCATTGAACTTTGTTTTTTATTTCCCGTCTCTCTAATCTGGTTAATGGGAAAAAAATTTATCAATTGTGCTCTAATTAGTATCCAAATGTTACTCATTGCCCTGCACCTCCATGAAAAATGCTTCCAATGATTCATTACCTTTGATATCTCCTGTATTACCACTTGCAACTAACTTTCCATTTTTGATAATGGCAATCTTATTACATAATTTTTCCGCAACATCCAATACATGGGTTGAAAAGAAAATAGCACCTCCATCTGAAACACACTCATGCATAATTTTCTTTAGTAGGAAAGTTGCTTTGGGATCTAGCCCAACAAAAGGTTCATCTAAAATCAATAGTTTGGGAGAATGTACAAGTGCAGAAATAATGGCTGTTCGTTGCTTCATACCATGTGAATATGAAGAAATTATCCCCGAAAGATGCTCAGTCATATCAAATAAATCACCGTAATTTTGGATTCTCTCCCTGCGTATTTTTGTAGGAATTTCAAACAGGTCAGCAATGAAATTAATATATTGAAGTCCTGTCATATGTTCATACAAATCTGGATTATCTGGGATATACGCCATCATTTTTTTACAAATAACAGGTTCTTCTTTAATAGAATGACCGTTGATAATTATACTTCCGTCTTCAAAATCATGGATACCGACAACTGCCTTTATCGTTGTCGTTTTTCCCGCACCATTTGCTCCAATAAAACCATAAATATCTCCAGGCTGTACTGAAATAGATAGGTTATCCACAACCTTCTTATCCCCATAACTTTTACTAAAATTCTTTATCTCTAACATATTTTCACCTCTATTGACAATTTGTCAGTCATATTTTGAAATAATACCGATAGCTTGTTTTGATTCAGCTATCGGTACATAGTTCTCTTTACAAACATTCTATCTTTTTTTAATTGCTAAAGAGTCCTTTTGTATTTAGGTTTTGTTCCAGCATTATCTTAAATGCATTCAAGTAATCTTTGACAGGTTCTTTCTTTGATGTTTTTATACCTATGTTATTTGAAACAAAAACATAGGCTGTCATAAGAAATTCTGCTGTTTCAGATGGATATTTTACAGAAAATACTTTTTCTGAGATGCCTTGATTTATTATCCTCTCAAAATATATAGTCAGTTTTTCAATGAGCTTATGGGATAACTTATCTAACATATAACGATTTTCTTTAAGATCAACCGTCTTTTGTAACTCAGTTCCCTCCGCTGAAACGTTATCTGTAGAGATTATTGTGGCATCTATAAAGGCTCTTATTTTTTCAATAGCAGTTTTGTCGTCATCATTGACAATCACATGAATATCTCTCAATAATTTCTCTGAATATCGTTCCACAAGACAATATAGAATATCTTCTTTGTTCTTAAAGTGATAGTATAACAAACCTCGTGATATATTTACCTTATCGACTATATCCTGAGTTGTTGTGTTCGCATATCCTTTCTCCATAAAGAGGAGCATAGAAGCATCCATAATCTCAGCCCGTCGAATTTCCGGATCTTTTACATCTCGCATTTTATTCCTCCTGATTATAAATTATACTGCTCTACTGACAAATTGTCAATTATAAAATTATCTTTTTGAGGATAGCAAAAAATCCTTGACACCAAGGCTTTTTCGTCAACATTTTTTTCTAAGCTCGTACAAGCAGTGATACTGCCTCAACGTGTGCTGAGAGCTTTCTTCTATACTAATAGACGAAAGGGTGTGAAAATGATTTTTAAATGATACTGTGGAACGGAACAGTAGCCCTAGTATTGACTACTGTCGTTTCTATTCATATTGGCTATTCTAGGACTGAGATGAAAAAATCTATAAATGCTCAGAATAAAATTGAACCCGCAAATCTCCCCAAAACAATGGTGAGTCATGTACTTGTATTATTCCGAAAAAATACACCTCTGGTGCAGTGAGACAAATTGGTGTATCTTATAGTGGCTTCGTAGATGAAAGCTATACTCTACTATCACTCTTTGATGATGTAGAACAAATTGAAAAAGATAATAGACTTCAGACAGCTATTGATGTTGTCAGAGAACAGTTTGGTTTTTTAGCCATACAAAAAGGAACCGTCCTAACTGAAGGTTCCAGAAATATTGAACGCAGTAAACTTATCGGTGGTCATTCCGCGGGTGGATTGGAGGGATTAAAATGAAACAAGAAAAAAATACAGTACAATTTTCAGAAATCCGTAGCAAAGGATGTAATGATATTGAAATGCTTGAAAGATTTTTACATGGAATCGTTGAAACAGCAACTTCAAAACTTCGTCAGAGAAAACTCAAAACAACTGAAATATCGATACGACTAGTACATGCTAAATCTGAAAACCGATTACCATTGGAATTTACATTTAGCATTAAGCCAACAAGCTCATCTGTGATAATCTATACTGAGGTAATCAATCGCTTTAAAGAATGTTACACAGGTGGGGGAATTCAAGGTTTTACGATTCAATTTGATAAAAATACCCTTGCCTCTGCATAGAAAGGATTTGATATGATTGACCGTTCATATTTACCATTTCAATCAGCAAGAGAGTACCAGGATACAAAGATGCAAAAATGGATGGGCTTTTTCCTATCTGAACATGCATCAGCACTCTCTGATGATACAAACAAAGTAACGTACATGTCTGACTTATCACTAGAGAAGAAATTATTACTCCTCAGTCAAGTATACGCCGGGCAGCTACGCACACGCATTCAAGTGATTGAAAAAAACAAGCGTGTTTCCTACACTGGAACAATACCAAGTCTGACCAAAGATTTCATTTTGATAAAAACTACAACAGGTCACATCAATTTGAAATTAAAAGACATTATTAGTATTGAACTTGTCGAGGAGGTGCTCTATGAATCAGCTTGAGTTTCAGCGTAATCACCTACAAATGGACTATTATAGCGAGAGCTACCAAGATTTTGAACGTGACTTCTACCGCTACTCTAACATGAATATTCCATTGACCTTCCTAACTGATGATATCCTAAAAACAATGGCGACTTCACGTAAGAATTACTTTGTCCTCAATAAGGAAAAGTCCAGAGATAACCGCGATCACTTCTTCATATTTGAAGTAAGTACCGTAGATGAGAATCCGCTAATCTATCATTATACATATAAGAAAACTACAATATATTTAGCAGAAAAATAGGAGCAGTTCAATTGACTGTTCCTATTTTTAATATTCATAAAATCTAAAGTCTTTATACTCTTTAACAATGGAGTCGCCAACCAGAACAGACTATACTGACCAGCGACTACCTTAAATTTAATGTTTCAGATTTATTTTCTTATCTCTAATTTCATAAACTACATCTGCTACATTTTCGAGTAATCGTTTATCGTGGGTGATAAACACGATAGTTCCGGTGTACTCCTTCATTAGTATTTCCAAAGCCTCTAAACTTGGTATGTCAAGGAAGTTACTGGGTTCATCCATTATTAGGATGTTATATCTACCCATGAGCATTTTAGCAAGCAACAATTTTATAATTTCTCCACCGCTTAAAACAGATAAACTTTTTCCAATATCGTTCTGTTTGAACCCCATAGATGCTAGCACTGAACGAATTTCTGATATATTGTAGTCACAATCCTTCTGCATAAACTCCATAACATTCTGATTACTGTTGTACTTGTAACCATTCTGTGCAAAGTAACCTATTTTTGCCTTAGGCGAAATAGAAATTCCTTCTTCATGGTTTAAGATCATTTGGATTAAAGTTGTTTTTCCGATTCCATTACCACCAGTTAACGCCACTTTTGCTCCTAACGGAATTTGAAAAGATGCATTTTCAAACAGAGCCTTATCCCCAAATACTTTATTAATTTCTGCACCGACTATAGGGTATGGATTATGGAGCTCCAATGCTTTACTTTGCCTGAAACGAATTCTGCGAATGCCTTCCGGAGCTTCTACTTTTCCTAAGGCCGCAATCCTGTGCTCTAGGGTTTTAGCAGCATTATACATCTTTTTTTCCTTACTTCCTATTGATTTTTGATGAGCTAAACGCCCTCCGTCTTCAGTACTTTTTTTCTTTGAAGAACCTTTTGCCTTCTGTTCTATTTTACGAGCCTGTTTTCGCTTTTCCTCCGCAGCCCTTTCCAATCGGGCACGTTCCGCAATAAATTGTTCGTATTCTGCAGCTTGGCTCTTACGTTCTTCCTCTTTCTGACGAAGATAATCAGAATAGTTTCCCCAATACTCAGTGATTTTGCCATCTTTCAGTTCCCATATTTTATCTACTATTTCATCAAGAAAATAGCGGTCATGGCTAATAACTAACAGTGCACCTGTAAAATATTTTAGCTGTCCTATTAGAAAATCAATTCCTTCACGGTCTAAATGGCTCGTAGGTTCATCCGCTAAAATACCATGAACCTGTGCCGATAAGGCCTGTGCTATTTTAAGCCTTGTTTCTTCACCACCGCTCATAGTCTGTATATTTAATTGCTCAACACCTAGCTTGCCTACAAGTGCAAAATCTTTTTCCTCCTGCAGAGTTACTTCGTCCAACTGGGGAATATAGGCAAGTTCACCCAGACGATTCATTTTACATCCTGGGGGAGTTAATTCTCCTAAAAGTACCCTGAGTAAAGTGCTTTTTCCAGCACCATTTGCTCCTACTAAACCAATACGGTCATAATCATATACTTCTAATTCATTTATATCTAAAACATCGCGTCCTTTGAATTCCACACGAATGTCTTTTGCTTTTAATATTAATTCCATAACATTTCCTCCTGTCTATAATCGCATGCTTTCATTTGCTTGTATGCAGGGAAAACCCTGCGATTTTAGCAGGAAGAGTTACATGAAAATAAGATACATAAATATTCCTCCAATATTGTTTATTTTAAATCTAATTTTCTAACCTCAGTTATCATTTGGCAAACTATAGCAATGCCAATAATTAAAATACCTGATAGTAAAAACCAATGATTTACACCGATTTTATCAGCAAAGAATCCAGAAAGAATTAACCCAATTGGCATAGCAAGTGACATGATACTTCCGATCAAAGAAAATACACGTCCTAAATATTCAGGCTTAATTTTCTCCTGAAAAAGAGCTGTTTGCACACCGCTATAAAATGGCACCGAAAGCCCCATTATTGCACAGCAAACTACGAATATTACAAATCCATTTGGAGGAAGTATTCCCGAAACGGCTAAACTGGTCCCCATTATAAAAAATGAACTTGTTATTAGTAATACATGCTTTTCGAAGCCCCCTAATCTTCCTAATAATAAGCCTCCTGCTAGCATCCCAAATGCAAAGGAAATTTCCGTAATAGAAATATGCACAGGCGTTCCATTAAAGTGTTCCATGCTTATTAAAGGAAATAGTGCATTGATTGGCATATAAACAAAAGTATATAGTGTTCCTAAGAGTAATAAGGCAAACAATCCTTTGTTTTGTCTCAGAACCACAACTCCTTCTTTCATCTCCCTTATGAAATTTGGTTCTAAACTTTGCACTTGATTACCCAGCTTAGGTATACGTACAATTGCTACCGTAATAGATGCAATCACAGCACCCAATACGTCGATGGCAATAATAGCATTTAAATCCCAAACGGAGTATAAGAGTGCTGCAACTGCCGGACTAACAATATAGCTTATAGACTGCAAAGACTGACTATAGCCTGCGCATTTCGTTAGCTGTTCTTCTGGTACTAAAAGTGGTGTAACCGCATTGAGTGCTGGGGTATGAAAAGCTGTTCCAATGCTACGGATAAACAATACTATCATAATCATCCAGACAGGTAGCTCCATACAGAATGCAACAATAGCAAGCACTGCACCAGCTGCTGCGATAATTAAATCGGCACCAATCATTATCTTCTTCCTATCATGACGATCCACTAGCACACCAATGGCAGGTCCCAAAATCGCATAGGGTAAAAAACCTACTAATGAAGCCATAGACAAGACCATCGCAGATCCTGTTTTTTCTGTAAGGTAAAAAATAATCGCCATTTGCAGGATGGCACTAGTGATTAATGATACTGCTTGCCCTGCCCATATTGCATAAAATTTTCGTTTCCAATTGTTGTATTTTTCCATTTATATTATCTCCTGCATATTATTTTGCTTGAATTTCTATTTTGAATAGCATTCTAGGCAATAAAAAATGCAGGCCAAACCCCACAATGTGGCTTTTGGTCTGCATACATACAATTTGGAAACATTCATATTAAAGACATAGTTAAATAAAGGTATAGTTAAATAACCAATATCCTCACCGTAACTAATGAATGCTCAATATCGTATAAATAAGCACAACAAAAAAGCCTATCATCGGGTATAGATTCTGCTTTTTTTATTGCCAGCTTATCTTAAACGCATTGAGGCTGTCATAGTTTCGGTTCCTCCTACATCTTTGTTTATATCAATTTATAGTATAACACAACAAGATGATATGTTCAATATAAAAGTTATGGAATGAGACTCATACTTCCAATTCGATGCCAGATTTAAAGGATATGACGAAGTTTTCTTCATAGACTGTAACGCTCTGGATTATCTTCCTTAGTAGCAAGCGATTAGCTTTCACAAAATCTTCTGTTTGTAGTTTTAAAAATTCATCAGGATTTTCTAACTCAACCTCAAAATATTTCATTTTACATTCCCTCATTTCATTTATTGATAAATTGAGTTTGCAAAAAAGAGTGGACAATTTTTGTCTACTCTTAACCTTTAAAATAGTTTTTTTTAATCGATTTGAAGTTGCCTAAATTATTACTTATTCGGTAAAATGAAGTATTGCTTTCAACAGATTTCCTTCAACTACACTTCACTTGATTCAAACAAGGTGGGTACATTTCTATTCCCACAAACTCCTTGTCAATGGAAACAAACACGTACCCACAGGGTAAATGGAAATAGAAACTGATAATTTCTAGCTATCACTTCTACTCATTCCAAAAATTTTCTCACTCTGATACTTACCCACCATAAAGCAAAAAGCCTTGCAATCAAGGCTTTCATTATCCCTTTCGTTCAAAGGTTTCTAAGCTTTTACGAGCAGAGCGACACACTCAGCGGTTCGCTATCTCCGTTCTGTCTGCGTGCTAGCACTTGTCAATCACGGACAGCTATCGCATGGGCGGAAGTAAATGCTAATCTTCGTCGTTTTACTCCTTGACTAGCAAACTTACCGCCTCAACATGG